>NZ_JABFDP010000070.1:0-5722 GCF_013179005.1 Bradyrhizobium denitrificans
CCTTCGGTCAGACATGCCAAATCGAGGACGCCGTGGGCGAGCCGAGAGAAACGGTTAGTGGACATCAACGGCGACAATCGACGTCGTGACGACGGACAGAACCGCCGGCAGAGCGCACCCGGTTGGCAATGCGTGAAGATGCACATCGAAGCCCGAAGCAACAGGTGACCGCGCGGCTTTGCTGAGCACGGCTGCGATGGCCCGTCGGGCGCTATCATGCCAGTCGACCGGGGACAAATTGGGACCCGCGCAGAAAGCGCTGATCAGAGATCGCACATGCCTTCGCATTCGTTGGCGAGGAGATCGAGCTGGCCACGGTCAGCGTCTTCAAAGTCGGTGCTGTATCGGCGACATCGGGATCGAGTGGGCGGCTTCTGCATGGTCAGGGTCCGTCAAGGCGGGAGCTTCGAATGGCGTGATGCGCAGCGGGCATCACGCCGTCGGTCCTTGAACATACAATGCAAATGCATTACATTGGGACGCACGATCGGAGCCTTCGATGCCGAAAACCGCCGAAATCCTCGAAATTCCCGCCACGATCACCGAGCGGGGCCAAACTACGGTTCCTGCCGCCATCCGCAAGATGCTGGCACTGGGCAAACGGGACCGCGTGGTGTTTCGAGGGCTTGCCGACGGAACGGTCGTCCTGGCCAAGAAAGCGGCGGACGAGCAGGCTGACCCCGTCATCGGAAATTTTCTGCGCTTTCTCGAGAAGGACATGGCGGCGCACCCGGCGCGGGTTCGAGCGATTCCTTCGACTCTGCTCGCGCGCGGTGCAGCCCTCGTCAAGGGCGTTGAGGTCGATCTCGACGCAGCCTTGCCGGACGACGATGCGTGACGGACCAGACGATCGAAATCAATGGCTGGACCATCTACGCGCATCCGCTCTTCCTTGATCAGCTGGAGGCCCTAATCGCAGCCGTCGAGAAGGCGCGTGCCAAAGACCCGAAAGGCTATAAGACGAAGCGAGCGGCAAAACTGCTTGCCGCGGTCCTGAAAGTCGCCTTTGAGAACATCCCCGCCGATCCGGCCAGCGACGTATTCCGCCAAGGCGATACGCTCGGCGCCGACTACAAACACTGGTTTCGCGCGAAATTTTTGCAACAGTATCGGTTGTTCTTTCGCTATCAGCAGGCGGCCACGAGCAAGATTATCATCCTGGCTTGGGTGAATGACGACGACACGCTGCGCGCCTATGGCAGCACGACGGATGCTTACGCCGTGTTCCGGAAGATGCTGAACCGAGGAAACCCACCTGATACGTGGGACGCGCTGGTCGCCGCAGCGTCCGGCGCCGGGCCGAAATCGCGGTTGCGAGCATCGAGAGCGAAGCCGAAGGATTGACGCCTGTGCCGACCGATAGGGGAGTGGATTGCCGCTGTTTGCCGATTGGTGTGATTGCGAGCCCGCGCAAGACGGCCGCAAGCGCTTACTGAAATTTACCGAGCGGGTTGGGGGACGAGCGGCAATTGCTGGCCGTCTTCCCGATCTGCTGCGCTCTCACTACGACGAAATGGAACGCATAGCGGAGGATGTCGCCCTTCTCGGTTATGCGAGCGCCGCAGCATTGCTAGCCGAGCGTCTTCCCCGAACCACGCGGGCACGCTCCGGCGAGCTAGGGGAAATCTTCGCAACCGAGCTGGTTGAGGAGTCGTTGGGCTTCTCGGTTCCGGTTCGTCGCCTTCGCTATAAGGATGGCCGCGAGATGGCGCTCCGCGGCGACGACTTTATCGGCGTGCGATCGAGTGCTGAGGGACACCTCTTTCTTTTGAAAGGAGAAGCCAAGAGCCGGGCCAATCTCGCCGGCGCAACGATTATCGAGGCTCGAACGGCGCTGTCGCGTGATAGTGGCCGGCCGACGGCGACCTCCCTGCTCTTTATCGCCGACAGGTTGATGGAGGGTGATGGTCCGCTCGCGGCATTGGGCCGAATCATCCGAAATGAGGTCGCAAGCCGCGCAGTTCCCTCCGATCGCATCGACCATGCTCTCTTCACGATGTCCGGCAATGCCACGCCCCGAGCGCTTTTCGACGATCTGCGCGGTGCCGGCGTTGATCGCAGCCACACTGTAATCCACCTTCGGATCGACGATCATCAGGAGTTCATTCGGCTGTCCTACGAGGGAGCACTCGCCCTTGGAGACGGTTGACGAACTGGCAGCCTTCTTGACGCAGGCGACCGCTGACGGTGTCAGGGGTCGGCTGCAAGCTCGCGGCGAGGCGCGGTCCATCATTCGCCGCGACGGCGTGCTGCCTGACGATGCGCCGGCGTTCGGAGAAACGATTGACACCGATCTGTCCGAATATGCGCTCTCCGTGCTGCGCGCATCCATGGCGCTTCGGGAAGGCGGCGGCAACCATGAGATTTGGCGGCGCGGCTTCGCGCGGGCCGGAAACGCGTTCGAAGCACTGGTGCAAAATGGCTCCCACGAGGATGTCGGCCGGGGCTTCTATCGGATCGCAGGCGCCGCCGCGTATCATCTGGCAAGCTACTCCGCTCTCGCCTTCTCTCTGATCTCTCAACGGCCTGAGAACGCGAATCTATCGCCAGCGGAAGAAGCGTTGGCGCATCTTATTTTGCGGGATCTGGCCGGTCTAGGTCGCCGCGCGCGAGCGTGGCTGCTGAACCCAGCCCATGGTGATGCAAATATTAGCCAGGCGTTGCGCGCAGGAGAGATTGATTCGGACGACGCCGTCAGGTTGATCGCCACATCAACCATTTTTCGCGCCCTCGCGTTCTTCGAATTCGCTCTTCAGACCGGGGCCGCGGTCCTGATTGAGGAGTCTCGGTCCCTCCTGCGCCGCGCGATCTCCCTCGCAAGGAACGCCAATGCCGTGTCGCTGTGGTGGACCGCGCGCATAGCGTTCAATCTTGTCGATGACCTGTGGTCTAGCAGCTTGCATCAGGTGCTTCCCCTCGACGGGCCGGCGGGCGCGGGAAACTATCAGGATTTGCGCCAACTCTTCATCGGGGAACTCTTTGGACGTGACGTCGCCGAGGTGGAGCTTTGGCCGTCGCAGATCGAAGCAGCCCGACGAGCAACCGACATGACCGACGATCTCGTCGTCGCGTTGCCGACCAGTGCTGGCAAGACACGAATCGCCGAGATCGCCGCATTGATGGCGCTCGCGGCGCGCAGGCGGGTCCTCATTGTAACGCCGCTTCGCGCATTATCCGCCCAGACGGAACGATCATTCCGTCGGACTTTCTCGAGCCTTGGGTTCTCGGTCTCGTCGCTCTATGGCGCGGCTGGAGCCGCTGGCGGCGACGAAGACGCACTCCGTACGCAGGATATTGTCATCGCCACACCGGAGAAGCTGGACTTCGCCTTGCGGAATGACCCGTCGATCATCGATGACGTCGGGCTCGTAGTCCTCGACGAAGGTCACCTGATCGGGCCAAGCGAACGCGAAATTCGGTACGAGAACCTCGTTCAAAGACTGCTCAGGCGTGCTGACAACGAAACCCGTCGCATCGTCTGTCTCTCGGCGATCTTGCCCGAAGGGGATCAGCTTAACGATTTGACCGCTTGGATTCGCAGTGATGCAGGTGGAACACCGATTCAGTCGCGCTGGCGACCAACGCGGCAACGCTTCGGCACCCTCATGTGGCAGGGTAACTCGGCCCGCCTGAGCTTCGATCTCGAAGCAGGCGGACCCTATATTCGTGATTTCGTCCCGGAGGAGGCAGCTCGCCGGCCACGGCGCACGCCGTTCCCGAGAGATACAAAGGAGCTGACGCTCGCGGCCGCATGGAAGTTTTCGGCTCAGGGTAAGCGAGCGCTCGTCTTCTGCACGCAACGTGATCACGTCGAGGGATACGCCGAGACCATCGTTGACCTGCACAGTCGCGGTTATCTGCCCTCGCTGCTTGACGACGCAGCCGCGGTCGCGCGTGCTTTGGCCGTGGGTCGCGAGTGGCTAGGCCCGGATCATCCCGCGGTTCGGTGCTTGCCGATCGGTGTCGCGATTCATCACGGTCGGTTACCAGGGCCGTTCCTTCGCGAGGTGGAGGGCTTGCTCGCCGCAGGCGTTCTACGCGTGACAGTTGCGTCACCGACGTTGGCGCAAGGTCTCAACCTCAATGCCGCTGTGCTGCTGATTCCGACCCTCTACCGTGCTGGCGTTCCGTTGTCCGGCGAAGAATTCGCTAACGTGGCCGGGCGTGCAGGCCGTGCCTTTGTCGATCTGGAAGGCCTTGTGTTGCACGTGATGTTCCAAGCCGAGGGGTGGCGACAACGCGCTTGGCGAGACCTCGTCGGATCGGCGAAGGCAAGGTCGCTTTCAAGCGGCATCATCACCATCGTCGCCGAGGTGCTCAACCGTCTGGCGCGCGCGAACGTCTTCCTGCGGGCCGACGCAATGGAGTATCTCGCGAATGCCCAGGAGGCCTGGTTTCCACAGGACCATGCCGCTGATGCCGAGCCGATCGAGAGTCTGATCGAAAAGCTCGATGCAACTGTCTTTGGTCTCATCGAAGCGCTGGACAGTGGCAGCGCGGAGCTTCCGCGGCTAATCGACGAAGCCCTGAACGGATCACTGTGGTCTCGCCAGATCGCCCGGCTAGGCGAACAGACCCGCTACAACCAACTGTGGATTCTCCAGGCTCGCGCGCGCCTAATCTGGAACAAATCGGACGCCGTGCAGCGCCGCGCCACCTTCGCGATGGGCATTGGACTGGAAGCGGGCCTCGCCATCGACGCGATCGCCCCTGAATTGACGGAACTTCTTGATCGGGCTGATGACGCAGCACAGACCGGCGCAATTGACGATTTGAGCGCCGCTCTCACCGGCATGGCGGCGCGCTTGTTCGGCATTCGGCCATTCGTGCCGGATGTCGATCTGCCGGCGAATTGGCGCGAGCTCCTCGCAGCCTGGCTTCGCGGCACCGATGTTGTCACGATCGGTCTGGACAACATGCGCGTCATCGAAGACGCGTTCGTTTATCGGCTTGTATGGGCAATCGAGGCGATCCGGATGCGGCGCCGTGCGAGCGGCGGAGAATCGGACTTTGTTGAAGGCAGCGCCGCGGCCGTTCTTGAGGCCGGCGTGCCGCAGGCCATGATGGCGAGTCTAGTCCGGGCCGGACTGCCCTCCCGAGTCGCCGCAATGGCCGCGATTCGTGAAACACAACCGGTTTTCGTCGGTGGGGCGGAAATGAACCGATGGTTGCGATCGAATGAGATTGCAGCGCTCTCGGCTCAGCCCGATTGGCCGACCGCCGATACAGCGCATATCTGGAAGAAGTTCAGAAATGACGCACTCAGTGGTGCAACCTCGAAGTGGACAACTCAGGACTGGACGATGCAAGGCGACGTGCCCAACTTTGTCGATGTGGGAATGCCGGGTCGCATCGAGATTGAAGAACATACGGGCGCAGTGTCGGTCACGACGCCGGACTACCGCTCCATCGTTGGGATCCGACAGCGCCTTCGGCAATTTCGACCAAGTCTGTGCCATGTTGAATTCGCGACCGACCGTCGCAGCTCGCGCATCATCCGGCTTGGGCGAGGTGAAGCGCAATGGCAAGACAACGAGGGGTAGACATCTGATGGGTATGCCTAGAACATCTGCCGTCGCTACGCCGGGGACAAACCGCATATGCCGGAGCCGGGCACGGAGCCGCCGGGCCGCAGCGCGCTGAACGCGCGATTGATCACCCGCGTGAGAAGAGACGTCGATGCAGAAACGGCCCCGCCTTTCGGCGGGACCGTTGCCGTGGA
>NZ_JABFDP010000071.1:0-5594 GCF_013179005.1 Bradyrhizobium denitrificans
CTCTAGTTATGGGTGGTCCAAAGTTCGGTCTCACTGCACGTGTTGATGCGGTGTGAGTCTCCTTTGAAGATCCAGAATCCGGCATGATCATCGAGCTTGATATCCGAAGCGTCCCAGGTCGCGGCAACCTTGCCTGAGGGGTCGTAGGCGTAGCCCGAGTATGTCCACCCAAATCCCAGGTTCTTGGACAGATGCGACAAGCTCCAGGGGCGCTCCGCAATATCGACTTTCTGAAGCCACCACCCCTCAATGGCGCTGTGGCGGAACAGCCAGTGGCGAATCCGCGGGACGTTGATGAACCAAAACGGCACCGTGAGCAGAATCAACCAGATCGCGAAGCTCCCGGCTCCGTGCAAGGTCATCTGCATATAAGTGTAGTCGGCGGCTGATACTGAAGATGACCATTTGTTGAACACGGCCGACGATATTGCGGTGGCGACAGTCACCCAGCCGAACTCGTAAATGCGGCGAAAGGTTTCAACGTAATTCATCAGAACCTCCTAACCGATCAAAACTCCATTTCAATCAAACAATTCAAAGCTGTGGAGGCAGATACTGCGCTGCTTTTTTTTCGGGATGTGCCGATTGATCTGGTCGATCGCCGCCAACGGGGCGAGACGACGATGGCGATGATATCAGGGCGCACCCGGCGGGCAAATCACGCTCATCCGAAAGTTTCGTGTCAACGGATTCCGAAAAACATAAATCGCTTCGCATCGCCCCCAAATCAGCCTTATGGTCCGTCCATCCCGTTGCACGGTAGGGGACGGTTCGCGGTCGTCACGGACGTTGGCAGCGGGATGCGGTGGACGCGGGCAGGCGGCGTGCGATCAGCACAGGCGAACGCCGGCCTCGCGGACGGTCAAGGCGCGTGGTCCTGATACTCCGAAGCTAGTATCGAGCGTGATGTGCGCACAGCACATTGCGCGACATGGTGGCCAGAAAGCCGGCGCACCAGGGAGAGCGCGCTATAGCCTGTTAAAACCATCGCGCGGGGAGGGCCGGTCTGTCCGGCTGTACCTGTGGTGACTGCCGCCTGCTTTTTTGTCTAGCAGGCGGGCCACGGGCCTCAGCCGAGGTCCGGCCTTCCTCGCGCCCTCCATTCGGAGAGGGCGGGAATGAAAGGGCATAGCTCGGGCGCGCGCTGCGTCGCGAGAACGCGGATGCTCATCTCGTCACGGTGCTGTTTGTGATTGTGGATCAGGAGTTTGCCACGTGCGTCATTGCGAGCGCGGTGCACACCCTGCCCTCCAGGGGAGGGTGTGAGCCCAGCCATCAGTCGCGACACAAGGATGTCAAAGCGGCGCGACGTCGGCCGAAGCCGAACTCACGCCACCAGCACGGCCTCCGCCGCGAGCACTGCGTCCGCGCCGTCGGTAACGGTCTTTTCCAGCGACGGCGCCTGCACGGCAAACGTCTCGGCAAAGAACCGCGCCAGCGCCACATGACGCGCACCCGCGGTCTCGTTCTCGCTGCGCGCGGCGAGCGCCTCATTGGCCAGCATGCAGCCGCCGAGCGCCGAGCCGAACAGGCGGAGATAAGGCGTGGCGCCGGCGAGCGCGTCGTTCGGTGCGGTGCCGAGCTTCTCCAACAGCCAGCGGCTGGAACGCTCGAGCGCGCTCAGCGCCTCGCGCAGCTTGGCGCCGGTGGTGCCGAAGGCCGGGTCGTTCGAGGCCTCGACACGGCGGACGATGTCGGTGAGCTCGTCCAGCAGCTTGAACACCGAGGCGCCGCCATTCGCGCCCAGTTTGCGTGTCACGAGGTCGATCGCCTGGATGCCGTTGGTGCCCTCATAGATCGCGGTGATGCGGGCGTCGCGATAATGCTGGGCGGCGCCGGTCTCCTCGATGAAGCCCATGCCGCCATGGATCTGGACGCCGAGATAGGCGACCTCGTTGCCGATGTCGGTCGAGAAGGCCTTGGCGATCGGCGTCAGCAGCGCGCCGCGCGCGGCGGCTTCCGCGCGGACGGCCGGATCCTTGGCGCGCACGGCGACATCGAGCGCCACCGCGGTCGCGTAGCAGATCGAGCGCGAGGCGGCTGTCAGCGAGCGCATCTGCATCAGCATGCGCTTGACGTCGGGATGGGCGATGATCGCGTCCGAGCCGCTGCCCTTGCTGCCGACGGCGCGGCCCTGCTTGCGGTCCTGCGCATAGGCGAGCGCCTGCTGATAGGCGCGATCGGCGACGCCGACGCCTTCGAGGCCGACGCCGAGCCGGGCCTGGTTCATCATCGTGAACATGCAGCGCATGCCGGCATTCTCTTGGCCGATGAGATAGCCGATGGCGCCGCCATGGTCGCCCATCGTCATGGTGCAGGTCGGCGAGGCGTGCATGCCGAGCTTGTGCTCGATGCCGCTCGGATAGATGTCGTTGCGGGCGCCGAGCGAGCCGTCCTTGTTGACGAGGAATTTCGGAATGAGGAAGAGCGAAATGCCCTTGGTGCCGGCCGGCGCGTCCGGCAGCCGCGCGAGCACGAAATGCACGATGTTGTCGGTCATGTCGTGGTCGCCATAGGTGATGAAGATCTTGCTGCCGGTGATGCGGTAGCTGCCGTCGGGGGCGCGCTCGGCGCGGGTGCGCAAGGCGCCGACGTCGGAGCCGGCCTGCGGCTCGGTCAGCTGCATGGTGCCGGTCCATTCGCCGGAGATCAGCTTGCCGAGATAGATGTCCTTCAGTTCCTGGCTGCCATGGGCGTCGAGCGCCTCGATGGCCGAGAGCGTCAGCAGCGGACACAGGCCGAAGGCGACGTTGGCTGCGCTCCAGATCTCGGTGCAGGCAGCGTTGATGGCGAGCGGCAGGCCCTGGCCGCCATGGGTCTCCGGGCCGGACACGGCGTTCCAGCCGGCCTCGGTCCAGCGCTTATACGCATCCGGCCAGCCGGGGGCGGTGGTGACCTTCTTGTCGGCGAGCTTGACGCCGTTCCTGTCGCCGACCTTGTTCAGCGGGGCCAGCACGTCGGTGGCGAACTTGCCGGCCTCCTCGAGCACGGCGGCGGTGATGTCGGGGTCGAAATCGCCGTAATGACCGGCCTCGACCGCCGCCTTCAGCCCGGCGCCATGATTGAGGGCGAGCAGCATGTCGTTGAGCGGGGCGCGATAGGTCATGGCGTGTCCTCAAAGGTCGAATTTGCCGATTTGGCCGCCGTCATCCCATGAAACCGGCCGGGCCTCAACTTTTTCGCACAGGCCCGCGGCGGGCCGCCGCGGCGGCTCCGGGCGGGCGGGATAAGGGCTTGCCAGCATTGACGAATTGGCGGGGACGTCGGATCACCGGGCGGCGCCGCAAAATTCCTGCGGCGCGGCGGTTGAAAAGGGCGGGCGCGGTCGGTAGACCACGGGCGCCGACCCGGAATCGCATGGCGCTTACGTGCCAGTCCGATCCGGCAGGCCTGATGGGGCGTAGCCAAGCGGTAAGGCAGCGGATTTTGATTCCGCCATTCGGAGGTTCGATCCCTCCCGCCCCAGCCAGGCTAGTCCCGTGATATTGTTGCATAAAATCATATGCGGCCGGCTTGCACGCCCGCGCATTTGGAAATTCGGTACCCCCCCTCATTTGGAAATTCTGTGCTGGTTTCGTTTTCCGCCCGAGCTCGACCCCCCAAAGGCAGGCATTCAACACGCGCGTCCGCGTTACGTGGTCGCCGTCGAGATGGACGTCCTGGGCATGCTGCGGGTGATGATGGGGCGCCTGCGCGCTGAAGTTGCCGTTGGTCCGCGGCTATCAGCGGCGATCGGCCTTTCGGCTCGCTGTCGTGCCGAGGGGCGCCGCGCCAAGCTCCACAGCCTCTTCGTCTCGCACGGGGCTGACAGGATCGAGCTGCTTCTGCGTCAGCAAATGCGCATGTCTCTTGCGGGTCGCGGCGAGGGCGCGCTGCATAGTCTCCTTGGCATAGCCGCGATAGGCCTGTGCCGTCTTGTGACCCGAGAGCGCGCGGCCCTGGCCATCAGTCAGTTCTGCTTCCTCGAGCTCGGTCATGCCGCCATGACGACAAGCATCGAGCGTGAACAGCTCCGAGACCCCATCGATCTTCTTGCGCATCTGCTGCACAAGCTTTTCCATGCCGGGGTAGGACCACACTTTGGCGTTGCCTTTGCCTTCGCCTCGCTGGATCCGGCGCATGATCATTGGAACGCCGATCTTCGGCAAGTGACTCAGGATCTCCTCGGCTTCGGAGTAGAACCTGATGGTCTCGCCATCGACAACTTCCTCGAGGGGGTGCCAGACCAGTGCCTTGTTCTTGTGGTGCTCGATGCGCACGGCGTTGGGCCATTGCTTGCTGCGATAGTCCGGCCAGGTCAGGAAGCCAGCCACGACGTTCTCAGGCCTTTGCAGCCACTCGAAGCAGATCACCGCGACGGCCGCCGGCTCGGGCCGACCTTCTTTGACGCAGCCCCAGGCGAATTTGTAGACCTCCTCGCGCGTGACCGCATGCTTCCTGGTCTTCGTACGGCTTCTGAGGGTGAAGTCGTCCCAGGGGTTCGGATGCTTCTTGTCGAACAGCTCCGGGTGCAATCGACGCATGATGCGCCAGACCTTGCGGCAGAGCCCGACGACCTTCTCTCCTTGGCGGAGCCTCAGGCCGTTCGGGCCATCGATGATTTTTTCGTAGATCTTGTCGGCAGCTCTCGGTGTCACTTCGATGATCTGTCGTTCGCCGACCCGGCGGCCGCTCTTGCCGACCGTGTCGCAGATCATCTGCATGATGCGCTCATAATCGGGCCGCGACCGGGGCGATACTTTCTCGGTGTAGGCCTTCTCCGTCTTGTATTGCCTGAACAGCCAGTCGATCGTGCCATAGCGCGCGATCTTTCCCTGTTCGCTCGGCTCTCCTTTGCGTTGTGCGTTCCACTCGTCGAACAAGCCGTTGAGGGCAGAAGCGCGTCCGCCTTTTCCGTCTTCTCCGCAGGCGACCTCATATCTTGTCCCCAGCGGCTCGTTGGCGATGCTGCAGCCCATCCCGCGATAGTAGGTCGGAATCCGGAAGTAGAATGCGAGCGACCCGTCGACAAGCCGACGCGTTTCCACGAAACGCGGCAACGGACGTTCCAACGTCACAAATCCTCGGCGAGGTCGGCCGGCACCAGATCCGGTGCGATTGCTCGGTCCAGATCGTCTCGCAACCACAGCTGACGTCTCCCATCCTTGACCCGAGGTCGAGGATACTCCGAACCGACTCGCTTGAGAAATGCTTCGACGGTCGGCTCGCCGCAATATCCGGCCGCAATTGCGGCTGGCATGCGGCGCGGCCAAGACCCCGCTGGAATTATGGCAGCCCGACCCATTGCCACTGTTCTCCGTCGCCGATTTGCCGGACGAGACGTCCTCCAGCCCCAATGGCAGATGACGCGAGCAACGCAATGGCGGTGGGGAGCAGTCGAAGAATTGGATACGTTAGAGTTGAAAGGAAGGGTGCTAAGTCAACTGCTGGTGCGAGGCGTGAAGCAAGCGCCGCAGACGGCCGCCCCGCGGACGCTTCCTGTTGCGGTGGAGAATGGCCGAGCGTGGGCGGTGATTGCCGCGGCGAACCGGATCGCCGCCAGACGGAGAAGCTGACTACGAATCTGAGGGTCGGACGTTCGAATCGTTCCGGGC
>NZ_JABFDP010000073.1:0-3284 GCF_013179005.1 Bradyrhizobium denitrificans
ACTTCCACCTCCAAGCTGTCGTTCATACTCGGCACACCGCCTGCGGCCCGCCTGCTGAGAAAAATGCAGGCGGCAGGTACCACAGGTGCAGCCGAGACGACCGGCCTTCCCTGCGCGATGGCTTTTTACGCTTATGGCGGGCTCTCCCCGGTGTCCGGCTTGATAGCCACCGACATCAGCGGGATCATCACCCCCTGATTGAGCGCCAGCTTCGGGGCGCCAGGACCACACGCTTTTGCGTCCGCAACAGCGCCGTTCGTCCGCGCATCGCTCAACGACACGCTGCGGCTCCATCGCGGCCATCGCATCCCCGCCTCGCGTGTCGTGACGATCGCGCGCAACGCCCCTTCCGAATGAGGCGGGATGGGCGCAGTAGAGCACAATTTCCGGAAAAGNATGAGGCGGGATGGGCGCAGTAGAGCACAATTTCCGGAAAAGCGAAAGACCTAATTTCTGAATTATGGAAATCGCGATCAGGACGACGAGACGCCGACCCAGATCGCCCCCCGGCCCCCGCGACGAGGTCCGGACCTTCGGTGAAGCCACCCGGCCGGCTGGCCGCCAGTTGTGGCGCGAATCCTCTCCACCGGCTCGTGCACCGTCGCATTCCGGGCACGGACTCGCCGACCGCGCGGAGAGTCACCGCCGCGACCGACCAGATTCGTCATATTTCTTTAAAATTCAATATCTTAACCACTTATCCCCAAGTGGCTGTACAACCTATTGGATTCCAAATAGAGTCTAAAAAGTTACTTTTCTGTACACCGGTTACGGACTAGCTTTTAGGCATGGCGACGGAAAAAGCCGAGACTGACCGCATCCCCGTAACCCTAGCCCTGGCAACCATCGGCTATCTCGAAAAGCTCGTGAAACAGGGAACCCACGGCACCAGCGTTCCGGGTGTCTGCAGAACGTTGATCGAAGAAGGCATCCGGCTCGCCATCAAGGATGGGCTGCTGTCGATTCGCGACAACGGACGGGCGTAAATCTAGGGGCGCGACGCGGAGACAGTTTTGGTGCGGCCGTCGGCCAGGACGATCCAGGACGGATCAAACTTGGAAGCGATAGACAATGCCCGCCGAACGACAGACCCAACCCACCTGGACCGAGGAACGCCTCCGGGCCCTGAAACAGCACTTTGAAGCCGGGCTGACCTGCCGCGAGATCGCCGCCGAGCTCGGCGTCAGCCGAAATGCCGTGATCGGCAAGATCTCCCGCCTGGCGCTGACGCGCGACAATGGCGGCGACACACGGCGCGTGGTCCGCGCCGAGAATGCCAGGGACGGCGCACGCCGCCCCGTCCCCAAACTGCGCCGCCGCATCCTGCGCGCCGTGAGCAACGATCCGCCGCCGATCATGATCGAGGAGCCGCCCGCAGGCCCCGTCGAGAACGGCTGCTCACTGTTCGAACTCTCCAAGGAGCGCTGCCGCTGGCCGATCTCGACGCCCGGCGCGGATGATTTCTGCTTCTGCGGCTCGAAGCCGCTCGACGGCCTGCCGTATTGTCCGAGCCATACGCGGATGGCGTATCGCGTGGCGTCGTCGCGTTAGGGAGCAATCTGCAGGGCTCACTTCGCGGAGCCTTCCCGCGCGGGCAGCAAAGCTCGCATAGAGATAGATGACGCGTACACCCCTACGCCTTGCTGGGTCGCCGCGGTCTGCGGGGACGGCGCACCGATCTCGTCCCCCCTCCCCTTGCGGGGAGGGGAGCTCACCGTCTGCGTGGCAAGAGGCGTGCTTTTACAACTAACAGCAATCCCCTACCCCAGCTTCCACCCCGCCTCCTGCGCAAAACGCTGGAAGAACTCGGGCTCATACGCCTGCTCCGGCGATTGCCGCACGCGCATGTCGAGCAGCTTGGCGTCCTCGCCGACCAGGATGCGCCATTGCTCGGTCTTCACGCCGTCGAGGATGATCTTCGCCGCCTGCGCCGCTGTCGTCGGGGCGTCGTCGAGGAAACTGCGGGCGCGCTCACGGGCGGCGTTCTGGATGTCCTGATCACTCATCGCGGCGACGTCGATGCCCATGCCTTTCATGCGCTGGCGGGCCTGGGCGATCTCGGTCTCGCTGAGCTCGTCGGACTCGGTGCCGCTCTGCAGCTTGCGCGAGTTCGAGACGATCGAGGTGCCGATATGGCCGGGCATCACCACAGAGCATTTGATGTGCGGCGCATTCAGGCGGAGGTCGTTGATCAGCGCCTCGGTGAACCCCTTCACGGCGAATTTCGCCGCGCTGTAGGCGGTGTGCGAGACGCCCATGCCGACCGAGGCCCAGAAGCCGTTGACGCTGGAGGTGTTGACGATGTGTCCTTCGGCGGCCTTCAGCAGCATCGGCAGGAAGGTGCGGACGCCGAGATAGACGCCGCCCCAGCAGATGTTGAAGGTGCGCTCCCACTGCTCGCGGCTGTTGGTGAACAGGCTGCCGCCGCCGCCGATGCCGGCATTGTTGAACAACAGATGGATCTTGTCGGTGGCCTGCTGCTCGGCGAGCTCGTCGCGGAAGCGCTGCAGCTGCGCCTCGATCGAGACGTCGGCGACGTGCGTGGTGACGCGCAGGCCCTGCGGCAGCGTCTCGGCCTCGCACAATCTCCTGGTCTCGGCCATCGCCTCGGCCGAGACGTCGCACATCGCGACATTGCAGCCTTCAGCGACGAGCTGGCGCGCCAGCTCGCGGCCCATGCCCGTGCCGCCCCCGGTGATCACGGCGATCTTGCCGGCGAAATCCTTCATCGGATGCTCTTCCTTCCCTTTTGCGGGACCGCGCATGCGGCCCCGGCCTTGCTCGTTCTCTTGTCGGAACGCGCCACGAGCTTAGGACGTTTGGCCGGCAAGACCAGAGCGGATGACGCGGACCGGCATTGCAGTGCACCACAGGAAAACTTCACCCAGGGGTTGAACCCGGGGCGATCGACGCCGACTTATTCCGTGGGGAGGCAGGCTCGAGGAGGTTCGCATGGCGTACCAACAGGGGCACTGGCAGGACGATGGCTGGCGCGACACGATGGTCGATCCGGCAGCGCATGATGATGGCGCTTACGTCACCGGTTGGACGATCAGCGGCCTTGCCGTGATCGGTACCATCGTGGCGGTCTGGCTGCTCGGCATCTGATCTGATCGTCGCGACGTGCGTTATCGATGACGTGACAGAAGGCCTCGCCAAGCGCGGCCTCGGCGTCGTGCGCGCCGCTGTTTCCTCCGTCATTGCGAGCGCAGCGAAGCAGTCCAGAGTCCCGCCCACAGCAGCCGCTGGATTGCTTCGCTGCTGTTCAGCCCGGGGACATGGCT
>NZ_JABFDP010000074.1:0-2790 GCF_013179005.1 Bradyrhizobium denitrificans
GTCGACGCGGCGAATGACACGCCGCTGCTATGGGTCATCCGCGAGCAGTTGCAGATGACCGGCACCAAGTTCGGCTGCGGCGCCGGGCTGTGCGGGGCCTGTACCGTGCATGTCAATGGCGAGGCGGTGCGCTCATGCCAGACCATGGTCGGCGACGTCACCAACAAGAAGATCACCACCATCGAGGGACTGTCGCAGAAGGGCGACCATCCCTTGCAGAAGGCGTGGATCGCCGAGCAGGTGCCGCAATGCGGCTACTGCCAGTCCGGCCAGATCATGCAGGCGGCCTCGCTGCTGGCCAAGACCACGAGCCCGACCAAGGAGGAGATCGTCGCGCATATGGACGGCAATCTCTGCCGCTGCATGACCTATTCGCGGATCCAGAAGGCGATCCAGCGCGCCGCATCCGAGATGCGCACCGCGTCGAACACCAGCGACCGGAGGGCGACATGAACCAGCACGTCAAGGCAGCGCCGTCGATGGCGCCCGATCTCAGCCGCCGCTCCTTCCTGGTCGGCACCGCCGCGACCGGCCTCGTGCTTGGCTATGCCGGCCTCGCCGATGGCGCGCTCGCCGCAACGACACCTGCGAGCTTCGAGCCCAGCGTCTGGTATTCGATCGCGCCGGATGGCCTGGTTACCGTGACCTGCGGCAAGGCCGATATGGGTCAGCACATCGCCTCGACGATGGCGCAGATCATCTGCGAGGAGCTCGGTGCGGCCTGGAAGGACATGCGCGTCCAGCTCGCCTCCAACGATCCGAAGTTCAACGATCCCGTGCTCGGCGCCCAGATCACCGGCGGCAGCTGGAGCACGATGATGAACTTCGACGCGATGAGCCGCGCCGGCGCCGCCGGCCGCATCGCGCTGACCGAGGCCGCCGCATCAGTGATGGGCGTCACGGCGAAGGAACTCGTGGTGCGCGACGGCGTCGTGATGCATCCGAAGTCGAAGAAGCAGATGAGCTATGCCGAGATCGTCAAGAGCGGCAAGATCACCAAGAGCTTCACGGCCGACGAGCTGAAGGCGCTGACCTTGAAGACCCCCGATCAGTACACGATGATCGGCGTCTCGGTGCCGCAGCTCGACATTCCCGCCAAGACCAACGGCACGGCGAAATACGGCATCGACACGATGCTGCCGGGCATGGTCTACGGCAAGGTGGTGACGCCGCCGGTGCGCTTCGGCGCCACCGTCAAGTCCGTCGATGACAGCGAGGCCAAGAAGGTCCCGGGCTTCATCAAGGCGGTCGTGCTCGACGACAAGACCGGCTCCACGTCAGGCTGGGTGGTCGCGGTGGCCTCGACCTTCGCCAATGCCAAGAAGGCCGCGGACGCGCTGAAGATCAGCTATGACAAGGGTCCGTATGCCAATGTCAGCACCGACAGCATCATCACCGAGGCGATGCGGCTGCAGGCGCAGGACGATGCCGGGCAGTTCTTCGTCAAGGATGGCGATGCCAATGCGGCACTGGCGGGCGCCGCGAAAGTGCTGGAGGCGGAGTACACCACCAGCATCAACATCCACGCGCCGATGGAGCCGATGAACGCGACCGCAGAGTTCAAGGGCGACATCCTGCACATCTACTCCGGCAATCAGTTCGCGACCCGCTCCGGCGCGATCGCGGCCGGTGCGGCTGGCATCGACCCGAAATATGTCGTGATGCACCAGGCCTGGCTCGGCGGCGGCTTCGGCCGCCGGCTCGATGCCGACATGATGGTGCCGGCGGTGCAGGCGGCCAAGGCCGTGGGCAAGCCGGTCAAGGTGATCTATTCCCGCGAGAACGACATGACGATGGACTACTCGCGGCCGCTCACCTACCAGAAAGTGAAGGCCGNGAACGACATGACGATGGACTACTCGCGGCCGCTCACCTACCAGAAAGTGAAGGCCGGGCTCGACAGCAATGGCAAGCTCATTGCTCTGAGCCACGACGTCGTCTCGGCCTGGCCGACGGCGCGCTGGGGCATCCCGGACTTCCTGACGCCGTCGGTCGACAAGAAGGGCCCGCTCGACTCGTTCACGGTCAACGGCGCCGACTTCTTCTACACCGTGCCCAACCACCATGTGCGCGCGATCAAGAACGAGCTCGCGCATAATGCGACGCCGTCCGGCCAGCTCCGCTCGGTGGCGCCGGGTTGGACGTTCTGGGCGGTCGAGAGCATGATCGACGAGATCGCCGCCGCGTCCGGCCAGGACCCGGCGCAGTTCCGTATCGCGCTGCTCGACGGCAAGGGCAAGAACGATGGCGGCGCGCAGCGGCTGCGCAACACGCTGCTGGCGGCGATGGGCCTGTCCGGCTACGGGTCGAAGAAGCTGCCGAAGGGCGAGGGCATGGGCGTCGCCTGCGTGTCGTCGCAGGAGCGGGCGTCCGCGAGCTGGACGGCCTGCGTCGCCCATGTCGCGGTGGCTGACAACGGCGCGGTGACGGTGAAGAAGCTCACCGTGGCGACCGACGTCGGCACCCAGGTGCATCCCGACAACATCCGCGCCCAGGTCGAGGGCGCGGCGCTGTGGGGATTGTCGCTGGCGATGTACGAGAAGGCGACGTTGAAGGATGGCGGCATCGAGCAGACCAACTTCGACAGCTACACGCCGCTGCGGATGAGCCAGGTGCCGGAGGTCGCGATCGCCGTCATCGCCAATGGCGAGAAGGCGACCGGCGTCGGCGAGCCCGCGGTGACCGTGGTCGCGCCGGCGCTCGGCAACGCCATCTACAACGCCTGCGGTGCGCGGCTGCGCTCGCTGCCGATCACCGCGGAAGCGGTGAAGGCCAACATGAAGGCGTAGC
>NZ_JABFDP010000075.1:0-2713 GCF_013179005.1 Bradyrhizobium denitrificans
AACGAACTCAGATCTGGATAAAACTTGGGGGCAAGGTCACGCGGGCAGGCGTCTGCTCAAAGGTCGCTGTATCGATCCGCTATGTCCGGATTGAAAGGCGCGCGACCCTAGTTGATTAGCAGGCTCTGAAGGAAAGCGAAGCGCACTCAGCCCGTGTCGGTCTTCCGTGCGTGTGGATAGCTTGCATACGAGCTAACGTAGTCCGCTTAACTCTGTCGCCCCACCACCTGCCAGCCCACGGCGGACGCCGCCCGGAAGCTAGGCAGCAATGCGATACTTGCAGCCTCGTCGGGCGACCGTCCCACCGCGTCGGGATGGTCAATCAGCAAGCCGGGCTTGTAACCAGGCATTCTTTTGTTAGGAGGATCTACGTCGTGCGAGAATGTGCTGCTGCCGAAGCACGAGTCGTCATCTGCGCTCGGACGCGGGTGATAGCTAACTATTACTTGAGAGGTCATTCGCTTCTCGCTTTACAAAAAATATAGATAAGAATTTGCTGCGCTACGTTCGAGAGAGTGGATCGGGTAGCTCATCAAGCCATCTGGGAGAGATGGCATCTGAGCAGTCCTGGAAATCGCTTGCCAACTACTATATTTTGTATGTCGAGTCGAATGACCTGTATGCCTAGCAGTGTGCCGTTTAGATGCGTGATCACCGGCAACAAGCTCGCGACATTCAACGCGTCGGTAACCGGATGATTTTGCAGGTTTGCCTCTGCCGGTAGGTAGGGTGAAATACCTGTTCCGACGCTGAAATCACGAGAAGTGTCGCTGTATATTTCGGCTCCTGCAGATCTAGAAGCGATCTCAAGATGGCTCACGAGCACGGAGCACTCCAAGCACCCGTTCTGACTCGGTGCACCGACAGCAGGGATCAGCCCTTTCTTCAACTGAATTGAGTCAAACTGATCTTTCGTCTAAGGAAACCAATACTCAGGAAACCGATCAGCATCATAGCCCATGTAGATACTTCAGGGACATCACCTGTTACTGGTGTGTCAAAGCTAATCACCATTGTTGGGTCTGGTACGTTGGTCCCCTCGAACCCGATAGAATATGGCCCTGGCTCGAGAAACACTCCCATTGGAGAAAACTCGCTAAAGGAGGTGTTGAAGGAGCTGTAATAGTCCATCGCGGAGGCGAAGTGTGTAGGACCTTTGTTCGCGAAAAGCTCGAATAAAAAGGTGTCGCCTTTTGTGAGCGGGCCTTGAACCGAAGCGGAAGCGTTAAACCACCCCCCCCAGGCCAGTAAAATCGATAGAAGTTCGCCGGTATTCCCCCGCCGATAGGGGCAACCACAGTACTGACCGGAGCCGTGGGCAAATTCGCCGCGCTCGATGTGGTCGAGCCGCCTTGAAAGTTGATTAATGCTTGTGCCTCTGTTTCGGCTTGATACGAAACAACAATTTTGTTGAATAAGAACGACTGTGGAAGCATCACTTGAGAGCTCGAAGATAAGCTGCTGAATACGAGTGGGCCTGGCCCAGTCAAATTTACGAAAGTCGCGGTGCAGTTGGCGCAGCCGCCGGAGGTGCTCAGCTGTGAGTTGTTGTCCGGCAATTAAAATTGTACGCTCGTCCACATCCTAAAACTATATGCGCTTCCGTCATTCCGAAAAGGTGACAGTTGAAGTGGAAGTAGCTGAATGCCGAATATTCCGGCCGGCACATTAAACGGCGTGCCGTTTGTCTTAAGATTGAAATTAACCGTGTCGTTTGGCGCCAGAGTAAATGGGTTCTCGGGAAAGATAAGAAGATAATTCAAGAAATGATGTCGCTGCCCATCGACGGTAGATGTGTAAATTCCCTGAGATGGATCAGCGATTTCGTTGAAAGTGTACGTGGAAGCGCATGTGCAATTGATCATCCCCAGACTAAAGAAAGTTGTGAATACATGGGTGCGGATCATGATAGTTCCGACAATCGAGAGGTCCTGAGGCGGCTTCACGTCTCCGAGTAGGATCAGTTGAGCTAGCGGCGTCAACCAAACGTGTGGTCGAAGAATGTGCAATTCACGGAAATCCACATTTCCGCAGGGGAGAGGAGAGTTCTAGTAGGCCGGACCTCTGCTGAGGTGCTATCGTGTTGGCTTCATAGCTCTTGGACCAAGGCAATCGGTTTAGGACTGGCTGTGATGCCATTTATGAACCGGGGTTCGCTGGAGCTTTCCGGCAACCTCATGGGACGCCCTGGACGTAGGCATCCTGGATCACGGCCGTCGGCGCCTTCTCGGCCATCCGGCGCGGCTCCAGGAAGCCGGGGAAGTAGCTTCCCTTGCGTAGCTTGGGAAAACGCAGCTGTAGCGGACCCCGGACTCGAACCCCGACTTTTGACGATGTGTTCTCCTCCCTGCGGTGATCAACCGAAACTTCGTTAGTCCGGTAAGAGAAGAGCGCCTCCGTTGCAGTTAGTTTAGCCGATTTCCTTGCACGAAACTCATTTGGAAACGCGAGCTAAGCTATTGATAAATCTGGCGGGGCAGTACGGCGATTTTTTCCCCACGCACACTAAATTCATTGAATAATCAAACTGATTTTGATTCCGCCATTCGGAGGTTCGATCCCTCCCGCCCCAGCCAGGTTTCTGGAGCCCAGTCAATATCTTACATTTTCACGATTTTGTTGTTCTGAAACTCGCCAGACGCCGCATTCTGAAACTCTGTTTGCGTTGTGTTCGTGACCTTGCCCCCAAGTTTTATCCAGATCTGAGTTCGTT
>NZ_JABFDP010000076.1:0-2556 GCF_013179005.1 Bradyrhizobium denitrificans
CCCGGCAAAGCCTGGACAGATCGAGCGCTACGATTACGAGTGTCGTATGCGTCCGGTGACGGCCCCTAGTTAGGTCATCTTGAGCGGATGGCTGACAGCGCTCACGCGGCGTGAGCGACGTTCTGAGGTCGCCAATTCCAGGGCATGAGTTCGTGGATGCGCTTGGCGGGATGATCGGGCAGTCGGGCCAGCACGTCGGCAAGCCAAGCCTGTGGATCGATGTCGTTGAGCTTGGCGGTGGCAATGAGGCTGTAGATGGCAGCCGCACGCCGGCCGCCCTCATCGGACCCAGCGAAGGTCCAATTTTTTCGTCCCACAGCGACCGCCCGTAGCTCACGCTCGGCAGCATTGTTCGACATGCAAAGCCGTCCGTCATCAAGGAAGCGGCTAAATGCATCCCAGCGGCTGAGGCAGTAGTTGATCGCTTTGGTCGTGTCGTTGTTTTTGGAGAGCTTGGCGCGCTGCTCGCGTAACCACGCCTCCAGCTCGGTTATCAGGGGGCGGCTACGCTCCTGGCGCACACGCAAACGCTCCTGCGCAGTAAGACCGTTGATCTCGCGCTCGATGGCGAACAGGACATCAATGCGCTTGACTGCCTCGGCCGCGATCGGCGCCTTGCTGAGCCGCGCGAGATCAAAGAACTTGCGCCTGCCATGCGCCCAGCACGCAGCCTCGATAATGGGGCCGCCCTTGCGATTGGCCTCGTAGAGCCTGCCAAAGCCGGCGTAGGCGTCGGCCTGCATCAGTCCGGCATAGCCCGCCAGATGCTGCGCCGGATGCGCACCGCCACGGTCGGACGAGTAGAAGAACACGGCCGCTGGCGGATCTGGGCCGGCAAACGGACGGTCGTCGCGCATGTAGGTCCAGAGCCGGCCGGTCCGGGTCTTGCCCTTGGCCAGGACCGGCACCGTGGTGTCATCCGCGTGGATGCGCTCGGCTGCGAAGACATGGCTCCGGATCGCATCGACCAAAGGCATCAGGGTTGCCGCGGAGGCACCCACCCAATCCGCGAGCGTCGATACGTCGAGGTCGATGCCTTCACGCTGGTAGACGTCGCTCTGACGATGAAGCGGCAGGTGCAGGCCGTACTTGGCGAACAGAACATGGGCCAGCAGCTTGGCCCCTGCACGCCCGCGCGCGATCGGATGCGAGGGGGCCGGCGGTTGGGTGATCGCTTCGCAGGCCCGGCAGACGAGCTTCTCGCGCACGTGCTGGATCACCTTCCACTGGCGCGGAACGAGCTCCAGCGTCTCGGTCACGTCCTCGCCAATCTTGCGCAATCGGCTGTCGCCGCAGCATGGGCAGGTGGCAGGCACCGGATAGACAATGCGCTCCCGCGGCAAATGCTCTGGCAGCGGCCGACGGGCTGGCTTGCGGCGCTCGAACGATGGCACCGCAATCTTCTCGGCTGCCATCTGTGCCGCGGTCTCGGCTTGCGCCCCGTTTTCCTCCAGGTCGGCGAGCTGCAGCTCGAGCTGGTCCAGCAATACGCCGCGCTCGGAGGACTGTCCGAACTGCTCGTGCCGCAGCTTCTTGATCGTGAGCTTGAGCTTCTCGATCAGCAAGCTCCCCGCCTGGGCCTCGGCTTCCGCGACCAACCGGGCCGCTCGCTCGGCGCGCAGCATCGCCTGCAGCGTGGTCACATCGTCGGGAAGAGAATCATCGGCGCCCATTGCCGACCAGAGAATCACAAGGCGCGGTCTCTGTCCGGGCCGCTGATCGTGCCATCGATTCAAATCCCAGCGATCAGCCGGCCGCCTGCGGTCGCCAGGTCTGTTGCGGCATCCGCCAGTCGATGCCCTCCAGCAGATAGCCAAGCTGGGCTGGGGTGATTGTCGCCACGCCATCAGCCGACGACGGCCACAGGAAGCGGCCGCGCTCCAGCCGCTTGGCATAAAGCGACATGCCCAGTCCATCGTGCCAAAGGATCTTGATCAGCTTGCCACTCTTGCCTCGGAACACATAGAGATCGCCGCCGTGCGGGTCTCGCTTGAAGGCTTCCTGCACCAGCAAGGCCAGCGAGTTCATGCCGCGGCGCATGTCGGTGTGGCCGGTCGCAATCCACACCCGCACGCCCGACGCAATGGGGATCACCGCGGCCGTCCATCTGCCAGTGCCGCCACCGCGGCCTTCAGCGTCGCCGCATCGACCGTGCCCGTGATCCGCATCCGAGCCCCGGCCGCAAACTCGATCTCGATGGCGCCGCCGCCGGCCGGCGCGACCGGACCAGGCGTCGGCCCTGACTCCGCGACCACTATCGCCGGTACGAAGCCAGGTTGATCGGCGGCATCCTTCGGCTCGGGCCGAAACGACCGTCGCCATCGCAGCAGCAATGACCGCGAAACGCCATACCGGCGCGCTGTTGCCGCGACCTGGCGCGGCGCCTGCAAGCTCTCCAGGACGATCTTGAGCTTCTCATCCTCGGACCAGCGCCGCCGCCGGCCCGTGTCCACCACCTCAAGCCGCTCGACCTGGGCACTGCGCCTATCACTGTCCATAAGGACAGTTCGCAACAACACGCCTCATTCGGCAAGGCGGCCTTCACCGGACGGATAC
>NZ_JABFDP010000077.1:0-2267 GCF_013179005.1 Bradyrhizobium denitrificans
CCGCGCCACGCGTAGCCCGAAGGGCGAAGCGTGGTGGAGCCTGTCGGGATCGAACCGACGACCTCATGCTTGCAAAGCACGCGCTCTCCCAGCTGAGCTAAGGCCCCATACTCGGAAAGACGAATGCAAAGCAGCGCGATCGTCGAGACGATGTTAACCGGCAACTGCCCGTCTTCGCCAAGTGGCTTCGCCGGGCACGCTTCGCTCCATCAAGAGCGAGGCCGCGCCACGCGTAGCCGCAGGCGAAGCGTGGTGGGCCTGGGAAGACTTGAACTTCCGACCTCACGCTTATCAAGCGCGCGCTCTAACCAACTGAGCTACAAGCCCTAACGCTCGAAGCTCGTCACCACCCAGCCCGCAAGGGCCAAGGCAGCAAACGCGCAGCCCCAGGCAGCGTGTTCGTCCGCGAAGAAAGAGAAACGAAGACGGCGAAATCCCGCCAATGGAACTCAACCCGATCTGGCGATCGTGTTGGTCCCTGATGTTTCTAAAACAGCTCGATAGCTGATCAACCCGAAGGTCGATCGATCCGAAGATCGCGCTGAAGAGCCATCCTTAGAAAGGAGGTGATCCAGCCGCAGGTTCCCCTACGGCTACCTTGTTACGACTTCACCCCAGTCGCTGACCCTACCGTGGTCGGCTGCCTCCATTGCTGGTTAGCGCACCGCCTTCAGGTAAAGCCAACTCCCATGGTGTGACGGGCGGTGTGTACAAGGCCCGGGAACGTATTCACCGTGGCGTGCTGATCCACGATTACTAGCGATTCCAACTTCATGGGCTCGAGTTGCAGAGCCCAATCCGAACTGAGACGGCTTTTTGAGATTTGCGAAGGGTCACCCCTTAGCTTCCCACTGTCACCGCCATTGTAGCACGTGTGTAGCCCAGCCCGTAAGGGCCATGAGGACTTGACGTCATCCCCACCTTCCTCGCGGCTTATCACCGGCAGTCTCCTTAGAGTGCTCAACTAAATGGTAGCAACTAAGGACGGGGGTTGCGCTCGTTGCGGGACTTAACCCAACATCTCACGACACGAGCTGACGACAGCCATGCAGCACCTGTGTTTCGGGCTCCGAAGAGAAGGTCACGTCTCTGCGACCGGTCCCAAACATGTCAAGGGCTGGTAAGGTTCTGCGCGTTGCGTCGAATTAAACCACATGCTCCACCGCTTGTGCGGGCCCCCGTCAATTCCTTTGAGTTTTAATCTTGCGACCGTACTCCCCAGGCGGAATGCTTAAAGCGTTAGCTGCGCCACTGGTGAGTAAACCCACCAACGGCTGGCATTCATCGTTTACGGCGTGGACTACCAGGGTATCTAATCCTGTTTGCTCCCCACGCTTTCGTGCCTCAGCGTCAGTATCGGGCCAGTGAGCCGCCTTCGCCACTGGTGTTCTTGCGAATATCTACGAATTTCACCTCTACACTCGCAGTTCCACTCACCTCTCCCGAACTCAAGATCTTCAGTATCAAAGGCAGTTCTGGAGTTGAGCTCCAGGATTTCACCCCTGACTTAAAGACCCGCCTACGCACCCTTTACGCCCAGTGATTCCGAGCAACGCTAGCCCCCTTCGTATTACCGCGGCTGCTGGCACGAAGTTAGCCGGGGCTTATTCTTGCGGTACCGTCATTATCTTCCCGCACAAAAGAGCTTTACAACCCTAGGGCCTTCATCACTCACGCGGCATGGCTGGATCAGGGTTGCCCCCATTGTCCAATATTCCCCACTGCTGCCTCCCGTAGGAGTTTGGGCCGTGTCTCAGTCCCAATGTGGCTGATCATCCTCTCAGACCAGCTACTGATCGTCGCCTTGGTAGGCCATTACCCTACCAACTAGCTAATCAGACGCGGGCCGATCTTTCGGCGATAAATCTTTCCCCGTAAGGGCTTATCCGGTATTAGCACAAGTTTCCCTGTGTTGTTCCGAACCAAAAGGTACGTTCCCACGCGTTACTCACCCGTCTGCCGCTGACGTATTGCTACGCCCGCTCGACTTGCATGTGTTAAGCCTGCCGCCAGCGTTCGCTCTGAGCCAGGATCAAACTCTCAAGTTGAACTTGAAGCTTTGAACCGGCTGATCACAACGTTTGACGAGGTCCCACCAATCGATCTCCACGCTTCACAGCGCGAAAACCATGGTGTTACCTTTGAAACATTGTCCGCCGAAGTCTTCTCGTCCGATCTCAGATAAAAGCCGAAGCTCCCACCCGAGACCCGCAAGGACTCCGCCGTCCACGTTTCTCTTTCTTCATCTTCACTTGTCAAACAGCCCG
>NZ_JABFDP010000078.1:0-1986 GCF_013179005.1 Bradyrhizobium denitrificans
CCGAGCTTGATGCAGGTGTCGGTGCCGGGGATGTAGTAGAAGCCAGCGCCGTAGAGGGAGCAGACCTTCACATATTCGACCGCCTTGGCCTTGATCGGAAGGTCAGCTGCCTGGGCCCCAGACATGGCGACGAGAGCTGCCGCCGAGCCCAGGACGAGGCTCTTGATCGTGTTCATAATGTTAAACCTCCAAGTTGCTCAGTCAGGGAAGGTTCCGCTCCGCTGGGTGTGAGTCACCCTTGAGGTTGGCCCCGTAATCCCCTCTTCGACCCGTCGCTCAGCCGCTTCGCGCTATCGGACACACCCGCATGAACGCGAGGGACTTGAGCGAACGACCTCAACGGGACGACGCAGGGATGCCCCCCTTCGTCGTGGGAGCAGAATTACCGAAGGACTTTGCACACGCAACAAAGGAACCATCATTGCGGCGGTCAGCGGGCGCCTTTTTGGAGGTGTGTTGCACAAAAGGCACGGAGCCGTGGTTCTGCGGGATCGGCTAAGCTTTTGTTTATATTATTATTTTATGACAGCGCAATCTCCGGTAATTAGAGGCGCCACACTTCCCTCCCAACGAACCGGGCGCAACTCGGGCAGCTTGGATGCTGAATCTCGACATAGCCCCAGCGAGAATCGGGAGGGACGCCGGAGGTGTGGCAAATAGGTTCCAGTTCACCCGGAGTGCCCGAAGGCTACGTCGGCAACGCCGTTCGAAGCATGGCGACTCGGCTGCTCGGTTCTCATCGGTGAGTTGGAATCAGGCTTGGCAGCAACTCTCCGGCGGTGAGGCGCCGGCCGCCGCGTTCCGGCCGTGTCGAGCCTCACCTCCTGCCCGATTAGCTATGCGCAGCTGTGAGGATTTCCGATCGGCGTGCAATCTGCCGCTTGCGGCTCGGCGCGTCGTCGGGCATACCGACCGCGTTGGAGACGTGGCCGAGTGGCTGAAGGCGGCGGTTTGCTAAACCGTTATAGGGTTGTAAAGCCCTATCGAGGGTTCGAATCCCTCCGTCTCCGCCAGCCTTTATGTCTCCGCCAGCCTTTAAATCATCCGCGTTCGCATTCCCTGGACTTCGCTGTCTTCATATAGAGTGTGGGGATCGGACGCCCGGTCACGTCGAGCGCCGCAATCCGGCAGGACCGATCGCCCCAGTCCCGACCGCAGCGGGCTGCGACGGACGCGCAGCCGGACCGCGCGCGATCAGTCGAACAGCCCCCGCGTCACGTTGATGATGAAGGCCGCGGGCATGCCGATCACGGCACCGATGAAGCCGTAGAACAACGCCGTTCCGGCCGAGGCCACACCGCCCGGCCCCATCACGGCTCCATAAAATCCGCCCAGCCCGGCACACAGCAGAGTGACGATCACGAGGCGCCGGTCGTTGGACGCCTCGATCCGCAACCGCCGCAACTCACGCCGGCTCTGCACCACGGGACCGGCAGGCTCGGTCGACCCGCAATGCGGACAGGCCGCAGCCGTGAAGGACACAGCTTGTCCGCAATCATGGCACTCGATCAGCTCCGGCCGCGATGCACGGCCCTGTTTCGCGACCATCCTGCTCCCGTCCAGCCACCCCGCATGCCCCGCCATCATTCCGATAGCGATCACTCCGGCCGAAGGGAAGTGCCGGACGCGCGGCTCATCCGCAGCGCGAGCGCATCGCGGAACATGCGCCACATGGCCTCCTTGCGGATCACCGTTTCCGCCTGGTCGGCGTAAATCATCACCACAAACAGGCTCTCGACAATGCCAAGATAGGCGTGGCCGAAGCGCGATCGATCGGGCGGCGACAAGACGTCCGGCACTTGCGCGAGAAAGCACGCCTGCAAGCACTCGAGAAAACCAATATAGATCTTGCCGATCACCGGCTTCAGCGCAACCGGCGGCAGAAACGCGGTCCGCAGCAGAAACCGCAGATGCACCGAGGCGTCGTAGCGCGCTGCGAGGACCTCGATATAGGCGCCTCCCGGCTCGCCTGCGGAGGGCGGCGCG
>NZ_JABFDP010000079.1:0-1395 GCF_013179005.1 Bradyrhizobium denitrificans
CACTCCTGCGCTATTTGGGAGCGCGTTCGCGTGCCGCCCGGTTGGCGGAAAGGTGGTCGTCCCTCAAATTGATGGTGTTCAACGGAGTCGGGCAAGCCCGCTCCTCGCATCATTAGGGGACGACCATGAACCACTATGCCGGAATTGACGTGTCTTTGAAATCCTCGGCGGTCTGCATTGTCGATGGGGCGGGCAAGATCGTTCGGGAAGCGGCAGTCGAGAGTGAGCCGGCAGTCTTGATCGGCTGGTTCAAGCAGTTCGGCATCGAGGTTGAGCGGATCGGTCTGGAGGCAGGGCCGCTGTCGCAATGGCTGTATGCGGCGATGCAGGAGGCGGGTCAGCGGGTCGAACTGCTGGAGACGCGGCACGTGCGTGACGCCTTCAGGGCGATGTCGGTGAAGTCCGACCGCAACGATGCAAGGGGTATTGCCCAGCTGATGCGGCTTGGCTGGTTCCGTCCGGTTCATTGCAAATCGATCGAGGCGCAGGAGATGCGTGCGGTTCTTACGGCACGCAAGCTGCTGCAATCGAAGCTGCACGACGTCGAGAACTGTTTGCGCGGCGTGCTACGGGGCTTCGGCTTGAAGGTCGGCAAGACCACCGATCGCAGCTTCGCGACGCGAATCGAGGCGCTGGTGGCTGGCCATTCGGGACTGACGCTGGTCGTGCAGGCGCTGCTCGAGGCTCATACGGTGCTGCTGCGCGAGTTCAAGAAGCTGGACAAGCAGGTGCAACAGCTCGCGAAGGCCCATCCGCAGGCCAAGCTGTTGATGACCACGCCGGCCGTCGGCCCGATCGTCGCGCTGACCTACATGTTCGCAATCGACGACCCCAAGCGCTTCCGATCCTCCAAGGCGACAGGCGCGCATTTTGGCCTCACGCCGAGACGGTACCAGTCCGGCGAGACCGACTATAGCGGCCGCATCACGAAGGTCGGCGATGCGTCGGTGCGCGAGGCGCTCTATCAGGCGGCGCACATCATGCTGACCAAGCCGGTCAAGAACTGCTCACAGCTGAAGAGCTGGGCGATGCGGGTCGCCAGGCGCGCCGGCCCGCGCAAAGCCAAGGTGGCTCTGGCGCGCAAGCTTGCCGTGATCCTTCACCGCATGCTCGCCGACAACATGCCGTTCAACCCCGCGGCCAAGGCTGCCGCGACCTAGGGGAGCATCGATCGAGTTCTGGGCGGGCCACGACACCAGGCTCTCCCCGAGCAGGGTCCCTTCGCCGGGACGATGGATCCGGTCAGGCCGCCATCCGGGCAGTCGGTTCAAAACCACGCTCTCCGTAGATTGGCCGGCCGGTTCCTCTTACGCAGCCCAACAGGTGGCGGCCATGCGCCGACCCCGTACAGAAGCAAGGGCCCGGCGAGAGGACATGCAGAATTGGGATTGACAA
>NZ_JABFDP010000008.1:0-257289 GCF_013179005.1 Bradyrhizobium denitrificans
TCAAATCCGACCGAAAGCAGACTTCTTCAACGGCCTGCTAGACGATGCACGGCCGTCGGCTGGCGGTGCGGCTGCCGGACGCTCCCTGTGACTGTGATGAACGCACCGCAGCCGCTTGACCTGAGGCGCAAGGCTTGGTTTGACCCGATCTCACCCGGGCTGCGAAAGCAGCCTGGGTTTTGCCCCGCCCCAACCGTGGAAGATCCCTGGCCATGCGTATCACCCTCGTCGGCTCCCGCCATTTCGGTGTGGCCACACTGAACATGCTGCGTGAGAGAGGCATCGAGATCGCGCGGGTCGTCGTGCATGATGGCGAGGACAGGCTCGCCGCGGCGGCGCGTGCGGCCGGCATCGAGGTTCTCGTTCAGGCCAACCCGAAGGTGGTGCCGGCGAACGAGATCGCCCCGGGGACGGATCTGATCGTCACCGCCCACAGCCATGCCCGCGTGACGCAGGAGGCGGTCCAGGCGGCACCGCTGGGTGGCATCGGCTATCATCCTTCGCTGCTGCCGCGGCATCGCGGCATTGCGGCCGTGGAGTGGACTGTCAAAGAGGGCGATCCGATCGCGGGCGGCACGATCTATCATCTGGCCGAGCGCATGGATGCCGGCGCCATTGCCGCGCAGGATTGGTGCTTTGTGAAGAAGGGCGAAACGGCCCGCGAATTGTGGGAGCGCGCGCTGGCGCCGCTCGGCCTCAAGCTGCTCGGCGACGTCGTCGAATATGCCAAAGCCCATGGCACGATCCCCGCCAAGCCGCAGGACGAGCAGTTCGCGACCAAGGCGCCGAGCCTGACGCCGCACTGAGCAGACGCCGCACTGAGCATCGCGGTCACTGGTGGAAACCGGTTTTCCGAAAAGATCATGCTCAAACAAAGAGGAAAGATCATGATGCGTTTCCGTGGAAACGCATCATGATCTAAAGTGCGGATCGCCGCACCGCATCTGGCGCCACATGATCGCTCTGTTCTGCCGTGCCGGTTGAGCAAGCGGCGGCATTTTCCAGACGGTGCAACGCGATGGCGCCGATGTGCTCGAGTCGCGCGCGAGTTCCCAATTTCCCCGCAATGTCGCCGAAATGGCTCGAGGCCGAGTTTTGGATTAACCCTTACCCGTTTGAAAAGACGAGATAATTTTCCATTGCGGCGGCGCGGCAAATTTTCGTCACAATTCTTCCAAATAAGCTAGCCGATCACAGACATTGAGGGACATCGATTCATGCGTCTCGATCGCATTGGAATGGCTTTCGCCGCGTCGATCCTGGCAGGCGCTGCAACCTCTCCTGCTTTTGCCCAATCGCCCTATGACGGACAGTGGCAGGTCACGATCGTCACCAACAGCGGCAGCTGCGAGCCCACGGCCAGCTCGACCCTGATCGTCTCCGACGGTAAGATTTCGGCCGCCGGCGCCAACGTCTCGGGTTCGATCGGGCGCGAGGGCGTGGTCAAGGTCTCGATCAATGGCGCATACGCGAATGGTCAGCTCAGCGGCAATTCCGGCTCCGGCAAATGGAATGGAGCTTCGGCAGGTATCCCGTGCAGCGGGCGCTGGCAGGCGTCCCGCCTCTAAGGCAAGCCACGCCCCCTTCTCCAGGCGGCGGCTTTCGACAGCCGCCGTTTTGCTGTGTGCACTCTTTGCCGACGGCCCGGCATGGGCCGATCCGGGCGCCTTCACCGGCCTGGCCGGGACGTGGAGCGGCAGCGGCACGGTGGCGCTCGAGGACGGCTCGACCGAACGCATCCGTTGCCGGGCCAATTACGCGGTCGCGGGTCCGCGCATGGGCCTGGTCCTGACCTGCGCGAGCGACGCCTATAAATTCGGGCTGCAGGCCGATGTGGTCGCCGAGGGCTCGGCGATCTCGGGAAGCTGGAGCGAGACCAGCCGCGGCGTCAGCGGTGTGCTGCAGGGGCGCGGCGGCGGCGGCAACTTCCAGCTCGTCGCGACGACCGCCGGCTTCAACGCCAATATCGCGCTCGCCACCCGCGGCAACAAGCAATCGGTATCAATCCGCGCCGACAGCCAGTTCCGCGCAGCGACGATCTCGCTCTCGCGCTAGCCAATAAAGAGACACGGACGGAAGCGCGTCGCGCTCTGACCGGCGCGGCGCCCGCTCAAGCGCGCTTCACGCCTGGCACCGGACCACCGGCCGGAGCGGGCGCCAATTGCGCCGCGGTCCGTTTGATGGTCTTGGCAATCAGCAGCGCCTGCTCCCGGGTCATGGCGAAATCCTGCACGCCCTTCTGGGTGGTCAGCGACAGCACCATGAGATGAGGCTCCCGCTCCGGCCAGCCGGTGGCAAAGGCGGTCAGGAAGTCGGCTGAGGCGGCACGTTCGGTCATGTCTGAAGCTCTGCCCTGCTGTTTCGGGGCGGTGGCTTTAGGACGAAACCGGGCCACACTCCACGTTTTTCTCGACGGACAGCTTTGGTCGGGGCTGCGGTTCCCTGCAGCCATTGGTGCAGCGCATCGTGGAAAACATTTGCAAGACCGGACCGGGGCGGAGATACAGCCCCTCCGCTCCTCGCCCCGATCCTTTCCAAGACAGCTGCCTGATGCATCGCTCCGCTTCGAAAATGACGGCCGCATTATGGATGGCGGGCTGGCTCGCTCTCATGCTTGTCATGGTGGTCGCAGGGCGCGAGGCCATGCGGGAGCTGAACGTGTTCGAGTTGATGGAGCTCCGCTGTCTCATCGGCCTCGTGCTGCTGTCACCGGTCATCGCGCTGAGTGGCGGCTTTGCCAAGCTCCGCACCGCCAGGCTGACGCTGCATGTGGTGCGCAACCTGATCCATTACGGCGCACAGCTGGGCTGGTTTCTGGCCCTCACATTGATTCCGATTGGCCAGGTCGTGGCCATCGAATTCACGATGCCGATCTGGACAGCGTTGCTGGCAGCGACATTCCTCGGCGAGCGCATCACGTTCTCGAAGCTCATCGCCATCGTGCTCGGCCTGGTCGGTGTGGTCGTGATCGTTCGACCTGACGCCGGCGCCGTGAACCCGGGGCAGCTCATTGCGCTCGCCGCCGCCGTAGGCTTCGGCGTTTCGGTCGCCCTGGTCAAAATCCTCACCCGCACCGAACCGACCGCCTCGATCATCTTCTGGATGCTCGCGGTCCAAGCCACGGCGGGGCTTGCCCCCTCGATCGCGATGTGGGCATGGCCGTCGGCGACGGCATGGGGCTGGATCGTCGTGGTCGCGCTTGCCGGGACGTTCTCGCACTTCTGCATGGCGCGAGCGCTGCTCTATGCCGATGCAACCGTGGTCGTGCCGATGGACTTCCTGCGGGTGCCGCTGACGGCCACCGTCGGCTGGCTCGTCTATTCGGAACGGCTCGACGGCTTCACGCTGGTCGGCGCAGCTCTGATCCTGGCCGGAAACCTCCTGAACCTGCGCCCTGCCCCGGCTCGCCCGGTTCCACTGAGCCGCTCAGCGGGGACCTGAGTCCCGGAGCACCCGCTCCGAGGCGCTGGCTGCGCTGTGATCCTCGTCACGGAAGACAGCCCCTGCACGTGGTTGGCGTTGGTCCGGCGCAACACTCGCCAAAAAGCTTTGCGGCCAAAGCGAGATTTTTTACATCGGAACAAGACTTTTCGGCCCGCGCAGCGACAAATGCGGAAGTGATCGCTTCGCTAATTCGTTGGGGGATCTCCTGATGCGCTTTCTCACCATCACATTGTCCCTGCTCTGCATGGTGCTGACGGCGGAAGCCGCACGCGCCGACCGTCGCGTCGCCTTCGTGGTCGGCAACGGCGCCTATAAGAGCGTGGCTCAGTTGCCGAACCCGCCGGTCGACGCCAAGGCCATGGCGGCAACCCTGCGCAATGTCGGCTTCGACGTGGTCGAGGGCACCAATCTCACGCGCGACAAGATGACCGAGAAGCTGCTCGACTTCGGCCGCAAGGCGCAGGGGGCCGACATCGCGGTGTTCTATTACGCAGGCCACGGCATTGCGATCGCCGGCACCAACTACCTCCTGCCGGTCGATGCCGACCTGAAATCGGAGATGGACGTCAAGCTGGGCTCGGCGATCAATATCGACGTGACACTCGATCAGACGATGGGCGACGCCAAGGTCAAGCTGGTGTTCCTCGATGCCTGCCGCGACAACCCGTTCGCCGCCAAGATCAAGTCGAACTCACCGACCCGCAGCGTGTCGGTGCAGACCGGCCTCGCCGAGATGAAATCCGGCGAGGGGACGCTGATCGCGTTTGCGACCGGTCCCGGCCAGACCGCACTCGATGGCGATGCCGGCGCCAACAGCCCGTTCACCCGCGCGCTGATCTCGCACATCGCGCAGCCCGGCGTCGAGATCCAGCAGGCGATGACCTCGGTGCGCGCCCAGGTCAATGAAGAGACCAACAAGGGGCAGCTGCCCTGGGGGCATACCAACCTGATCGGCGCGGTGTATCTCAATCCGGCCGCATCCCCCGCCGCAACCACCGCCTCTTCCGGAACCACTCCGGCCGCCGTCGTCGCAAGTCCGGTCGCCGGCGAGGCCGAGCTTGAATTCTGGCGCTCGGTGAAGGATTCCAACAAGCCCGAAGAGCTCAACGCCTATCTCTCGACCTATCCGAACGGGCAGTTCAAGTCACTGGCGATGGCGCGCATCGCGTCGATCGAGAGCGGCGCCATCAATACCGCGACCCGCAACGTCGCCAAGGGTGTCGATCCCGCCACCTTCACGGAAGAAGGCACACAGGTCAGTGAGGATCAGATCGGCCTCGACAAGACCAAGCGGCGTGACATACAGCGTCGCCTCACCGGTTTGGGCTTCGACACCAAGATGACGGGTGTGTTCGATGACGAGACCCGCGCCGTCATGAAGCGCTGGCAGGCGGCCCGTGGCTATCCTGCGACCGGCTTCATGACCAAGCTGCAGCACAAGGCGCTGCTGGCCGAGCCTCAGCCGGCTCCGGCGACGGCCGCGGTCGGCGACGAGGCCAAGCCCCGCCGCGCCAAGCCGGCCGGCAATGTCGCCGCTGGCGCGCCGCCGCCGCAGGCCGCGCCGGTCTATCGCAACCCGCCGCCGCAGGACAACGCCGGCAATGCCGCGGGCGCCGCGTTCATCGGCGGCATGATGGGTGGCGTTCTCGGCAGCGCGCTGCGTCGCTAGTTTCTCCTGCTATCATTCGACAACAGCTGTCAGCCCGTGCCGCAAGGCACGGGCTTTTGCTGCCGACCGACAAGGCAGCCACAACCGCCGATTTGACCTGGGCCAATCACGGCTTTTTGGTGTAGATATGGAGGCGAATTTCAGCCGTCGCCTATGCTTCGCCAAGGAGATTTCAGATGCGGGGGATCAGCCTCATTCCAAGGCTCATTTTGGCGCTGGTCCTGGTTACGCTTGCGATCGACAGCGCATCGGCGGACCGGCGCGTGGCCTTCGTCGTCGGCAATGGCGCTTACAAGAACGTGGCCCAGCTTCCCAATCCGCCGGTTGACGCCAAGGCCATGGCCGTCACCCTGCGCAATGTCGGCTTTGACGTTGTCGAGGGTACCAATCTCAACCGCGAGCAGATGACGGAGAAACTGCTCGATTTCGGCCGCCGCAGCCAGGGCGCCGACGTCGCCGTGTTTTATTACGCCGGTCACGGCATCGCGATTTCCGGCACCAATTATCTGCTGCCGATCGACGCCGACATCAAATCGGAGATGGACGCCAAGCTCGGCGCCGCCATCAATGTCGACGTGACGCTCGATCAGACGCTGGGTGACGCCAAGGTGAAGCTGGTGTTCCTCGACGCCTGCCGGGACAATCCATTCGCGGCCAAGATCCGGTCGAGCGCATCGACGCGCAGCGTCTCGGTGCAGACCGGCCTCGCCGAGATGAAATCCGGCGAAGGCACGCTGATCGCGTTTGCCACGGGTCCGGGGCAGACCGCACTGGACGGCGAAGCCGGCACCAACAGCCCGTTCACCAGGGCTCTGATCGCGCACATCACCCAGCCCGGCCTGGAAATCCAGCAGGCCATGACCCAGGTCCGCGCGCAGGTAAACGAGGAGACCGGCAAGGGCCAGCTGCCATGGGGCCACACCAACCTTATCGGCGCGGTCTATCTGAACCCGGCAGCCGGAGGAGCGCCCGCAGGCCCGAGCGCCGGGACTGTTCCGGCGGCGGTCGCGGCGGTGCAGCCCGCGAACGATGTCGAGCTGGAGTTCTGGCGCTCGGTCAAGGACTCCAACAAGGCCGAGGAGCTGAAGGCCTATCTGACCAACTATCCCAATGGCCAGTTCAGATCGCTGGCGCTGGCGCGGGTGGCTTCGCTCGAGAATGGCCCGTCCACCACGACGCGCAACCTGACCACCGGCGTCGATCCCGCGACCTTCACCGAAGAGGGCACCCAGGTGACGGAGGACCAGATCGGGCTCGACAAGGGGCAGCGCCGCGACGTGCAGCGGCGCCTGACCGGCCTCGGCTTCGACACCAAGGCCAGCGGCAAGTTCGACGAACCGACCCGAGCCGTGCTCAAGCGCTGGCAGGCGGCGCGCGGCTATCCGTCGAGCGGTTATCTGACCAAGCTGCAGCACAAGGCCCTGCTCGCCGAGATCATCCCGGCCTCGGTCACGGCAAGCGCCAGCGAGGATGAGCGCCCGGCCCGCCGGACGCAGCGCAGCAACGGTGGCGGGGGTGGTGGCCATCATCGCGGCGGCGGTCCGGACGCCGGCGCAGCCTTCATCGGCGGAATGATGGGCGGCATTCTCGGCGGCGCCTTCCGTCGCTGATCTCGGCAACCGCGCGGCTGCAGGCGGCCGAAGACGCGTTGCCCGGTCGGTCGGGTCAGCTGGCCTCGGCGCAACGTTTGCGTTCAATGGCGTCGCTGATAAAGGCCAGCAGGTCCTCGCGCTTGAACGGCTTCATGATCGTCCGCCGGCCGCCGATCCGGTGCTCTCCGGCATCAGCGATGATGGGATCGTTCGAGTAGCCTGTCATGAACAGCACCGGCAGATCAGGATGCGAAACGGCCAGTTGCCGGGCGAGTTCCGGCCCGCTGAGCCGCGGCATGACCACGTCGCTCAGGACCAGGTCCACCGCATCTGCATGCTCGCGAAGAAAGCGCAGCGCCTCTTCGCCATTGCTCGTGGACTGAACCGAATAGCCCGCCCGCGTGAGCATCGCCGCTGTTGCGCGCTGGGCGAGAGAATTGTCCTCGACCAGCAGGATCCGTTCGCCTCCCCTGGCTTGCTGAACGGGAGGAGCCGGCGCAGCCTCGGTCTGGATGGTCTCGTTCGCACGCGGCAATAGCACGATGAAGCTGGTCCCCTCGCCGATCGCACTCCGCACAGCAATGCTGCCGCCCGCCTGCTTCACGATGCCGTAGCAGGTCGCAAGTCCGAGTCCGGTGCCGCCGCCGCGGACCTTGGTCGTGAAAAACGGATCAAAGATGCGATCCAGATCATCGGGAGGAATCCCGGTGCCGGTGTCGCTCACCGTCATCATGACATAGTCGCCCGGCTCCATGCCCTCGTCGCCGCACTGGATCGTCCTGTTGGCCAACCTGATCGTCAGCTGCCCGCCCGAGGGCATCGCATCGCGGGCGTTGAGAGCGAGGTTCATGATCAGTTGCTCGACCTGCACCCGATCCGCGATCACGGGCCAGCTCTGCTCTTCGACATCGATGCTGATCTCGATATTGCTGGGCAGCAGCCGGCGAAACATCTTCTGCAGATCCGCCAGAGTGGCGCCGAGATCGAGCAAGGTCGGGGTCGCCGGCTGCTTGCGCGAGAAAGCCAGCAGCTGCCGCGTCAGATCGCGGCCTCGTTCAATCGCCTTGATGAGCTCCATGACATCCGGCAACCGCGGATCGTCGCCGAGACATTCCTCACGCAGCATTTCGGCATAGATCATCATCACGACGAGAAGGTTGTTGAAGTCGTGGGCGATCCCGCCTGCGAGCACCCCGACCGCCTCCATCTTCTGAGACTGCCGAAGCTCCTCGTTTAGCCGCTTCTGCTCGGTCACGTCCTGAATGAGAAGAAGCTGCGCCGGCGCCCCCTCCCATTCGCATCGCGACACGCGCAGCTCGCAGCGCCGGACGTCCTTACCGCGATAGACCTCGATCTCCGAAACCGCGCCTTCGCTGACCGCGAAGCTGACGCGTTCGCCGATGAAGTCGTCGCGCGCCTTTCCGAACAGCTCATGGGCCGCCCGGTTGACGAAGGCGACCTCGTTGTCCTGATTGGTGACGATCAACGCGTCCGGCACGGCCTCGAGCAACTGGCCGAAGTGACGATGACTTTCCGCCGACAACGCGCGCGTCGCGGGCGCGCCAAGCGGCAGTCTGAGGCGGGCCTGTCCGGCACCGTCGTGCCCGTCCGCGGACTGGTTGAAGAGCACGACGGGGCTCGCGGAAGCCAGCGCGTACAGTTCCTCCGGGAAGGCGGCAGCGACCTGCGAGGACGCCAGGTTCATCAGGATGGTGTCGTAGGAGGCTGTTTCGAGCCTGCGGCGCGCCTCCGCGATCGTCGATGCCCGGCTCAGGTCGAACTCGGCTTTGTCGCCGCCTTCACTTCCTCCCGCCGCGAGCAGGGGCGCCGCGGCCTCGCCGCCGATCACCAGCACTCGGTAGGTTGATGCGTCCATGTCGGATGTCCCTGCCTAGAGCTCGCTTTGCGATCCGCCAAACATCTCGGCAAGATGGTCGCGCTCGCGTGCAAACATGTAGGTGGGAGCCCCCGTCAGAATTCCGTGCACGTCGCGGAAGGTGGAGACCAGATGCATGCCGTGACCGTCAATGACATACTCGCGGATGTCCTTGTCGTGCTGCGTGCCGCGCATCTTCAGGATCGCCAGGCCACGCCGCATCACGCCATAGAGCTCGACGTAGCGCAGCAGCACGATCATGTCGGTGATGGTGGAGATATGGGTCTCGGTGATCGACGCGCCGCCCATCAGCATCGATGTCGTGTTGGTGAAAAGCCCGGTGATCCCGACCTTCTTGATATGACTCGTCAGCGCAATGACGAATTCTCGATAGGATTTCGGCGTGCCCGCGCGCTCGAAGGCCGACAGGCTGTCGACCGCAATCCGGCTCGGCTGGAACTCGTTGATCTCCCGCTGGATGTAGAGCAGGTGATCCTCCAGGCCCATGGTCTCGGGGTATCTGGCAATGATGCGGAGAAGACCCTCCTTCTCCGCTGAATCGAAATCGACGTTCCAATTCGACGCATTGCGGGTCAACTGTTCCCGGCTCTCCTCCGCCGCGATCAACAGCGCACGTTCCCCGCGCTCGATGGCGGCCCTCAGGTAATGCGTCACCATCAGCGTCTTGCCGGTGCCGGTGGCTCCGCTCACCAGAATGATGGAGTCGCGGTAGAAGCCACCGCCGCACATCTGATCGAGCTCGGGCACGCCGGAGGATACCCGGAGATCGCTCGAGCGCTGCTTCAGCTCGATGGCCGAGAGCGGAATAATCGTAACACCCTCGGCGTGGTCGACCGTAAACGGATACTCGCCCTTCTGATGCGTGGCGCCACGAAATTTCAGGATCTCGATGGTCCGCCTGCGCTTTTCCTGCTCGAGCCGGTTGCGCAGCACCAGGACGTTGTCGGCCACGAACTCCTCGACGCCGAAGCGCGCCAGCCCGCCATCCTCGTCGAGACGTTCCATCGTGATGATCGTGGTCACGCCAAGCAGCCGCAGCGCGCTGGCGATGCGGTGCAGTTCCCGGCGCACCACATTGGCGTCCGAGAACTGCGGAAACAGCGCGCCGACCGAATCCAGCACCACCCGCTTCGCATTGACCTTCCGGATCGCATTCTCGATCCGGACCATCAGCGCCGAGAGATCATAGGCGCCGGCCTCGACCATCTCCTCGCCCTGCTCCGGCGTGGCATCAACAATCGCGATCTGGCCGTTCCGGTTCAAGGATTCGAAGTCCCAGCCGAACGACGCGACGTTGCGCATCAGGTCCTCTGGAGCCTCCTCGAACGTGACACAGACGCCATGCTCGGCACAGGTCTGCACGCCCATGACGAGAAACTGCAGCGCGAGCACGGTCTTTCCGCTGCCGGCTGTGCCGGAGACCAGCGTGCTTCGATTCAGTGGCAGGCCACCGTTCGAAATCTGATCGAATCCGGCGATGCCGGTGCGCAATTTCTCAAGTTCGAAAGCCCTACTCGCGCTCATTCCCCGCCCCCTCCTCCTTTCCCATACGCCCCGCGGACGAATTCTGGAGGATCCCGAGCCCGAGCAGGACCTTCCTGGTGTCGCTGAGATCGCCGATGATCTTTCGCACCGGGCCGGGATGGCGCTTCACCAGCGTGGGTGTCGCGACGATCTTCTCGTCCTCGGCGATCTGCGGATGCTCCAGCACGTCGATGATGTCGATCTCGCAGGGGATGTTCAGCTCGTGCTGGCAGATCCTGCGGAGGTTTTCCATCGCGCGCAGCGAGTTCGATGTCTGACCTGTGATGAACAATCCGAGTTGCAGGGTCATGCCCTGTCTCCCGGTGCGATGCGGCGTCGATGCCCGAGCCGGTAATAGTCGACCAGCAGTCCCATCATCTCGAGCGCAAGCAGCCTGCCTTCGAACACCAGCGTGCTCGTCCGCTCGACGGTCGTCCCGCCGATCGCCCTCTCGAGCGCCACAACGTGAAGATCGAGGAGATCGCGCGGCCCGCCGCCTTCATCGCCAATCGATGTCGCAATCCTCTCCATCATGCGGAGCGGACGAGCATGAGGCTCACCGCTGGGGTCCAGGTATTCGCGAAACAGGTGCAGATATTGCTCCACGAGGTCACCGAAGGCCTCAGGCCTGCGCTCCCGGATCGACCCGTGTCCGGCCAGATGCGCCGAAACGCTGGTGACGCGGCCGGCCGAGGACAAGTCCCGATCATTGGCAAGCGAGCGCCTGTTGTCCTCGATACGATCCTTGCGGCGCCGAGCGGTCGCATAGATCATCGCGCGCCGCAGCGTCGAAGGTCCGGTCTCCGCTCCGGGCAGGTAATCACGAGCTCCAGCCCCAGCATAGGCCGCGGCGCTATCAGCATTGGCCGGTCCATTGACGACAATGATCGGGATATCCTGGCCAGCGGCTCTGAGCTTGCCGACATCCAAGACGCTGTGCGCGTCGGAATCGTCCACGTCCAACACCACCAGGTCGATGGGCTGGTGCGTCAAGATGGCTTGCGCTTCCGCAACTGTTGCAACAGTCACCAATTCGCAGCCATCCATCATCGAGGGGCCGGTGATCGCATCCCGCACCACCTGCCCGCTCGCTGGACCACTCTCGACGAGCAGCACACGAACCGGAAGCTCAGCTTCGGCGCTCATGAAACGCTCCCGGAGAGGCGTCGAAATCGCTCAGTCGGGACAATTAAGGCATTGCAGACGACCGCTGCAGAGGCTTGCTCTGAACAACATCGCCGCGTAGCCGGATGGAAACGCAAGAGACAATGGAAGAACACGTTCGACGACAGTAGATCAGGATCGAGGCGGTGAGAAGAAAAAGTTCCACCAAGACGTGTGCTGCGCCAATATATCGCTGCGATCATGCGACGGGGTGTCGCAAATGCCTCGCGTGATCTGCCGCCATGACCTTCGGCGGTCATCGGGGCGATCAGCCGCGCGGAAGCGGTCACATTGCCTCACCACTGACCTGTGACCGAAGGCGTGCAGAGCAGGCGCGGCCGCGACCGGCCGAGCCAGAGAGTCAGCCGTCCGACGCCTAAGCCGGGGACTTGGTTATCGCGCTACAGACCCGCGGCCTTGCGCAGGACGGCGTTGATGCGGTCCTGCCAGCCCGGGCCTTCGGATTGGAAGTGCTCCAGCACGTCCTGATCAATCCGCAAGGTCACCTGCTCGCGCACGCCGGGGACGGCCGCCTTCTTCGGCGGCGCCTCCACCGGCTTCGTGGTGACCTTCTTGAAAGCGGCTTCCGCCTCGGTGCGAGCGTCGGCCAGGGTCCGTGGACGCCGCGGCTGGTCGGCCATGATCAGATCCCTTCGAACAGCGCGGTCGACAGATAGCGCTCGGAGAACGACGGCACGATCGCCAGGATCGTCTTGCCGGCATTCTCCGGCCGCTTGCCGAGTTCGATCGCCGCCGCGATCGCGGCGCCCGAGGAGATGCCGCCGGGGATGCCCTCATTGCGGGCCAGCGCACGCGAGGTCTCGATCGCGGTCGTGCTGTTGATCTTGACGATCTCATCGATCACCGAGCGATCGAGAATATCAGGCACGAAGCCGGCGCCGATGCCCTGGATCTTGTGCGGCGAGTGCTGACCGCCGGACAGCACCGGGCTCTCCTCCGGCTCGACGGCGACCACTTTCAGGCCCGGCTTGCGCGATTTCAGCACCTGGCCAACGCCGGTGATGGTGCCGCCGGTGCCAACACCGGCGACGAACACGTCGATGTTGCCTGCGGTGTCGTTCCAGATCTCCTCGGCCGTGGTGCGGCGGTGGATCTCCGGATTGGCGAGGTTCTTGAACTGCTGCGGCATCACCGAGTTCGGTGTGGTTCGCAACAGCTCTTCCGCGGCGGCGATTGCGCCCTTCATGCCCTGTGCCGCCGGGGTCAGCACGATCTCCGCGCCGAGGAAGGCCAGCATCTTGCGCCGCTCGATCGACATCGATTCCGGCATCACCAGCTTCAGCTTGTAACCGCGCGCTGCCGCGACAAAGGCCAGCGCAATGCCCGTATTGCCGGAGGTCGGCTCGATCAGCACCGTATCCGGCTTGATCACGCCAGCCTGCTCCATGGCCAGGATCATGCCGACGCCGATGCGGTCCTTCACGCTGGCGGCTGGATTGAAATATTCCAATTTGGCGAGAATCGTCGCTTTGACTCCGTGCTGCTCCGGCAGCTTTCGCAGCCGCACAATCGGCGTGTTGCCGAAGGCATCGACAATTGAGTCAAATACACGTCCACGCCCGGGACGCGGCGTTGCGGCTGCTGTTTCCATGATCTCACCCCTCGCGCACTCCGGCGCAACTGCGACACTCTTCCACGTCCGTTCATCTTCGACGAGGCTGCTGCACTGCGCAAGCACGTTTCCACGATGGCCTGATCGTCGCGACGCACAACAACTTGTTGTTAAATTTCGCCAAACCAACGCATTTGTGTTGCGACACAGTCAAACAAATCAGTCTATAGTCGAAGTCAGACGGAGATGCCGGTTGTAACTTTGAGCCTCGTTTCGTGCCTGAACTGCAATCTATTTGCGCCTGCAAAGTTCGACAAGAAAAGATCGCCCAGGAGGTCACTATGTCAGCACTTGCTGATCTCGTGTCGACCGCAACGCCCCGCCCCGATCCTCGCGGCTGCGATCTGCCGACATGTCCAGTCTGCGCCGATTCCATGATTGCTGCCGAGGCCTCGGCCTATCTGGCCGACAATGCGATCAGCTACCTTTGGACCTGCGACACCTGCGGCTATGGCTTCGTGACCAAGCACGCGGTAAAAAGCCGGTTCGCCTGCAACTGAAAATCCCGGCGGCGTGCCACGCAGCTTGGTGACGTACGCCGAAGCGCGTTGCGGCCTTGCAGAAGGCCGCGCAACTAGATCCGTGCAATGTCGCCGCGCGTCCAATCCGCCTTGGTGCGCGCGTAGAAATCCGCGAACTGGCCCTGCGCGATCGCCGCGCGCATTCCGGCCATCAGCAGCTGGAAATAGGCGATGTTGATCTCCGACAGCAGCGTCGCGCCGAGCGCCTCGCCGGCCTTGATCAGATGGTGCAGATAGGCGCGCGAATAGCTGCGCGCCGGCGGCCACGGGCTTTCCTCATCGAGAGGACGCGGATCATCGGCGTGGCGCGCATTGCGCAGATTGACCGGTCCGAAGCGCGTGAAGGCGACGCCATGCCGGCCGTTGCGGGTCGGCAGCACGCAGTCGAACATGTCGATACCGCGCTTCACCGACTCCAGCAGATCATCCGGCGTGCCGACACCCATCAGATAACGCGGGCGGTCACCGGGCAGCGCCGGCACGGTCGCCTCGATCATCTCCAGCATGACCGCCTGCGGCTCGCCGACCGCGAGACCGCCGATCGCATAGCCATGGAAGCCGATGTCGACCAGCGCCGCGGCGCTCGCCACGCGCAGCGCGGGCACATCTCCGCCCTGCACGATGCCGAACAGCATATAGCCATCCGGCGCGCTCTCGAAGGCACGACGGCAGCGCTCCGCCCAGCGCAGCGACAGCCGCATCGCGCGCTCGATATCAGCAGGCTCGGCCGGCAGCCGCACGCATTCGTCGAGCTGCATCGCGATGTCCGAGTTGAGCAGCCGCTGCACCTCGATGGCGCGCTCCGGCGACAATTCGATCTTGGCGCCGTCGATATGCGAGCGGAACGTCACCGCCTGCTCCGTGACCTTGCGCAGGGCCGACAGCGACATGACCTGGAAGCCGCCGGAATCGGTCAGCATCGGTCCGCCCCAGCCGGTAAAGCGCTGCAGGCCGCCGAGCGCAGCAATGCGTTCGGCCGTGGGACGCAGCATCAGATGATAGGTGTTGCCGAGCACGATGTCGGCGCCGGCGTCGCGCACGTCGCGCCAGTGAATGCCCTTCATCGCGCCGGCCGTGCCGACGGGCATGAAGGCGGGGGTCCGGACCACGCCATGCGGCGTGGTCAGCCGGCCGGTGCGGGCCGCGCCATCCGTGCCGAGAAGTTCGAAATGATTGGGGAGTTCGGTGCCGGGGGAGCTCATGGCCGGCTTATTGCGTCAGGACGGCCCCGGATTCAACCGCGATCGGCACAAGTTCGGCCCCTCGCGGCCGTTGACGGCGGTGCCTCACGCCCCTATGGTCCCCCGCCATGTCGACCTCGACCAAACGCACGACGAAAACCACCAAGCCCTTGCGGGCCTCGGGAGGCGTGCGCGCGTAATCGACCTCGATCGCGACCATCTTCGAACCGAAGCCCCGCCTGATGAAGGTCCGGGGCTTTTTTATTGCCTAAATTTCAACCGGAGACCTGAGACGTGCCCCACGATCCCACCATTGCCATTGTCGGCGTCACCGGCGCGGTCGGCGCCGAGTTCATCGCCACCCTGGACCGCCGCAACGTCCGCGTCGGCAAGCTGAAGGCGCTGGCGAGCGCCCGCTCGGCCGGCCAGAGCGTGAGCTTCCGCGGCCAGAGCATCGTGATCGAGGAGCTCAATGAGCGCTCATTCGAGGGCGTCGACATTGCGCTGTTCTCGGCCGGCAGCGGCATCTCCAAGAAGTTTGCCCCGATCGCCGTGCGCTCCGGCGCCGTCGTGGTCGACAATTCGTCCGCCTTCCGCATGGACCCGAACGTGCCGCTGGTGATCCCCGAGATCAACGCCCGCCGCATCCGCGACCACAAGGGCATCATCGCCAATCCGAACTGCGCCGCCATCACCGCGCTGGTGCCGCTGTGGCCGATCCACCAGAAGAACCGCATCAAGCGCGTGATCATCTCGACCTACCAGGCCGCCAGCGGCGCCGGTGCGGCCGCGATGGACGAGCTGGTGCAATCGACCCGCGCGAACCTCAACGGCCAGGTCTATGCGCCCAAGGTGATGCCGCACCCGTTCGCCTTCAATCTGTTCAGCCACAACACCGCGATTGATCCGGAGACGGGCTACAACGACGAAGAGACGAAGGTCATCAACGAGACCCGCAAGATCTTCGAGGATGAGGGGATCGCGATCGGCGTCACCTGCGTCCGCGTGCCGGTGCTGCGCGCCCATTGCGAGTCGATCACCTTCGAATGCGAGAAGCCGATCTCGGAGGATGAGGTCCGCCGCATCCTTGCCACCGCGCCGGGCGTGCGCATCGTCGACGATCGCGCCAACAACTACTTCCCGATGCCGGTCGACGCGTCAGGCCAGGACGACGTGCTGGTCGGCCGCATCCGCAAGGATCTGTCCGATCCGTCCGGCCATTCGATCGCGATGTTCGTCGCCGCCGATCAGCTGCTGAAGGGCGCCGCGCTCAACGCCGTGCAGATCGCCGAGTTGTTGCCGGAGCGGGTGATGGCTTAGCCATCTCCACGCGTCATTACGAGGAGCCGAAGGCGACGAAGCAATCCAGGACTCCCGCCGCAGCGGCAGCCTGGATTGCTTCGCTGCGTCGCTGCGCTCGCAATGACGTGGTGAGAGCACGGCCTGCCATGAGCGACGCAACGTGGAGAGCCGCGCGAAATGACGACACCCGGATGTCACGATCGCCAATGCCTTTGCGCCAGCGGGCTATCAGCTACGGCTCGACGATGCGCTCGTCCGGCTGGCGAAACAACAAACACGCATCGCCATACGAATAGAACCGATAGCCGCTTCGAATCGCATGCGCATAGGCCGCCTGCATCGTCTCCAGGCCGGCGAAGGCCGAGACCAGCATGAACAGCGTCGAACGCGGCAGATGAAAATTGGTCATCAGGATGTCGACGGCGCGGAAGCGATAGCCGGGCGTGATGAAGATCGAGGTCTCCGCCTCGAACGGCGCGATGGTGCCGTCCGGCAACGCCGCGCTCTCCAACAGCCGCATCGACGTGGTGCCGACGGCGACGATACGGCCGCCTTTGGCCCGGGCCTCGTTCAGCGCGGCGGCCGTCTCGGCCGAGAGGCTGCCCCACTCCGCATGCATGCGGTGGCCCTCGGTGTCCTCGACCTTCACGGGGAGGAACGTCCCGGCCCCGACATGCAAGGTGACCCGCTGCAACCCGACGCCGCGGGCGCGCAGCCGCTGCTCCAGCGCCGGGGTGAAGTGCAGCCCGGCCGTCGGCGCGGCCACCGCGCCCTCCTTGGCCGCGAACATGGTCTGATAATCCGCCGCATCCTGCTCGTCCGCGGGACGCCTGCCGGCGATGTAGGGCGGCAGCGGCGGCCGTCCGAGATCGGCGATGGCCTGGTCGAGCGCCGGGCCATGGAAGACAAAGGAGAGCGTCACCTCGCCCTCTTCGCCCTTGGCCTCGACGGTCGCGTCGAGATGGCCGAGCAGGCAGACCTTGCCCTCATGACCGAAACGGATCGTATCGCCAGGGGCGAGCTTCTTCGCAGGACGGACCAGCGCCTGCCAGCGCGAGCCGTCGAGCCGCTTGATCAAGGTCGCCTCGATCTTCGCCTCGGTCTCGCGGCTGACGCGGCGGCCTGAGAGCTGGGCTGCGATCACCTTGGTGTCGTTGACCACGAGCTGATCGCCCGGCTCGAGCCAGTCCGGCAGATCCGCGACAATGCGATCGCGCAGCACGCCATCGCCCTGCACCACCAGCATGCGCGCGGCCTCACGCGGGCTCGCCGGCCGCAGCGCGATGTTCTCAGGGGGAAGATGGAAATCGAACAGGTCGGTGCGCATCGTCGTCCTGGAACGACAATCGGGATCCTCATCCTGAGGCGCGCGTAGCGCGTCTCGAAGGATGAGGCCCCGATGTCGGCCTCATGGTTCGAGACGCGTGCTGCGCACGCTCCTCACCATGAGGGTCTTGAGCTCAGGCCGCGTCGGCGGCCATATACGCCTTCACGATCTTGTCCGGGTTCTGCACCGGCTCGCCGCGCTTGATCTTGTCGACGTTGTCCATGCCCTCGGTGACCTTGCCCCAGACCGTGTACTGCTTGTCCAGGAAGCGGGCGTCGTCGAAGCAGATGAAGAACTGGCTGTCGCCCGAATCCGGGTTGGCGGCGCGGGCCATCGAGGCGGTGCCGCGGACGTGCGGCTCGGCGTTGAATTCGGCCTTCAGCTTCTTGCCTGAGCCGCCCATGCCGGTGCCCTGCGGACAGCCGGTCTGCGCCATGAAGCCGTCGATGACGCGGTGGAAAACGATGCCGTCATAGAAGCCCTCGCGGACGAGCTCCTTGATGCGCGCGACATGGCCGGGCGCGAGATCGGGGCGCATCTCGATGGTGACGGGGCCCTGGGTGGTTTCGAGGATCAAGGTATTTTCGGTCACAGCCATGCTGGTCTCTCGTTCGCTAGGGATGAATCGGGGTCAGGACGGACATCCTGGGTCTGAAATGTCGAGCTTCCAATGTGCGGCCGTCACCCCTTCTGACGGCGAGCCGGGGACGACGGGCCCGGGCGATGCAGGCGCAGGATAAACCGATCCGGCTTAAAGCTGAAGCCGCCGGTCCTGTCGATGCAACGGGCGGCGCGTGGCAAAGGGTTCCTTAAAGGACGGGAACCCGGGCCTGGGCCCGGGTGCCCTGCTCTCGCCGGCCTACTTGATATCGGAGGCGACCTGCACCTTCACCATCTTGTCCGGGTCGGTGACGGCTCCGCCGGCCGAGCCCGGAGGCGCTTTCTTGAGCTTGTCGACGACATCCATGCCCTGCACGACCTCACCGATCACGGTGTACTGGCCGTTCAGGAACGACGCGTCGCCGAAGCAGATGAAGAACTGCGAATTGGCTGAATCGTTGCTGTCGCCGCGCCGCGCCATGCCGACGGTGCCGCGCTTGAACGGCGTCTGGGAGAACTCCTGCTTCAGGTTCGGATATTTCGAGCCGCCGGTGCCATTGAAGTTCTGGCCATCGCCGGTCTGGGCCATGAAGCCGTCCATCACGCGGTGGAACGGCACGTTGTTGTAGAAGCCCTCACGCGCCAGCGTCTTCAGCCGCTCGGCATGCTGCGGCGCCAGATCGGTGCGCAGCTTGATGATGATGCGGCCTTTGGTGGTGTCGATGACCAGCGCATTCTGCTTGTCGAGACCAGCCGGCAATGATTGCGCCAGCGCTGGCAACGCGAAGACGAGAGCAACAACGAAAGCAAGAGCTCGGATCATGGCAACTCCGATGAGATGTGAGGCTGTAAAGAGACCGGCACCGCGCCGAGCGGCCAGCGCCCGACGGATCAGTTGAATTTGGCCTTCAGGCTGGCGGCGACGGCGGCCGGAACGAAGTGAGACACGTCGCCGCCCATGGCGGCGATCTGGCGCACCAGCGTCGCCGCGATCGGGCGGACAGCCACCGAGGCCGGGACGAACACGGTCTGAATTCCCGGTACCATGGTCTGGTTCATGCCGGCCAATTGCATCTCATAGTCGAAGTCCGTGCCGTCGCGCAGGCCCCGGATCATCATGATCGCACCCGCCTTTTGCGCGGCGGTGACGGTGAGATCGTCATAGGTGGAGGCTTCGAAGCCACAACCGGCCGCCGCGGCCACCGGCCCCAACACCTCATGGACCATGGCCAGCCGCTCCTCGGTCGAGAACAGCGGCTTCTTGCCGTGATGCACGCCGACCGCGACGATCAACCGGTCACAGAGATGGACGGCCTGCCGGACCACGTCGAGATGGCCGTTGGTGACAGGGTCGAACGACCCCGGATAGAGCGCGATGCGTTGCATGTGCCCGTCCTATACCGGCCGGAACAGGCCGGCAAGCTGGCCGTCATGCCCGATGGCGGAGCTGTGATGGCGACCGGCGACTGCGGCAAAAGAGATCGGCCCCCTGAGTCCGGGTCCTGATTGTTTCGTCGGAACAGCCGCCACGAAACAGTTCCGTGTTCCCACGAAACCTTTTTTTGCGGCGGCGAAGATCTTCCGAAACCCGAGATGGTTAACAAGACATCAACGAACAACGGGCCGAAATCGGCCCTGACAGGGGTCCGTCATGATCAAAGCGCTTTCTGCCGTTGCCGCCGCCGGCTTCGTGGCCGCCGCCTTCTCCGTCGTGCCCGGCTTCGCTCCCCAGGTCGAAGCCAGCGTGCCGCGCCCGCTCGCCAAGGGCGACCGCCTCGACATCCGTCCGATCGGCCGCGACTGCTCGCAACAGGCCTGGCCGAATTTCGAAGCTTCCTGCCTGCGCAGCGCCGGCACCAAGGCGACCGTTGGTCAGGCACGAATGGTCGGCGTCGACCGGACGCAGTGAGGCGAATAGCGAAGCGGGAAGACCTGATTCGTCCCTATTCACTAATCCCTATTCGCCATTTGCCCGTACTCGCACCTCGCCCTTATTCGCCATTCGCCGCTTCGGTCCCATTCGTCCCGTTGCCGTTCTCCGTCTCCTCGCCGATATGCTCGACCGAGACGACATGCTCATCATCAGCCGTGTTGAACACGATGACGCCCTGGGTGGAACGGCCGGCAATACGGATGCCGTCGACCGGGCAGCGGATCAGCTGGCCCTTGTCGGTCACCAGCATGATCTGATCACTGTCCTCGACCGGGAATGAGGCGACCAGCTTGCCGTTGCGGTTGTTGACGGACATCGCGACGATGCCTTTGCCGCCGCGACCGGTGGTGCGGTACTCGTAGGACGAGGTGCGCTTGCCGTAGCCGTTGACCGACACGGTCAGCACCACCTGCTCCTGCGCCGACATCTCCACGTAGCGCTCCTGCGACAGCTGGATTGCACCCGCCGCCTCCTCGCCCTCGGTCTCGACGGGCTCCTCCGTGGTCGTCTCGCCGGACATCGCCCGGCGCATCTTCAGATAGGCCGTGCGTTCGTCCGAGGTGGTTTCGACGTGGCGCAGGATCGAGAGCGAGATCACCTTGTCGCCCTCGGCCAGGGCGATGCCGCGCACGCCCATCGAGGTGCGGCCGGTGAAGACCCGCACGTCGGTGACGGGGAAACGGATGCACTGGCCGCCCGCCGCGGTCAGCAGCACGTCGTCGCGCTCCGTGCAGATCTGCACGTTGACGATTTCCTCGCCGTCATCGAGCTTCATCGCGATGATGCCGGAACGGCGCACGTCGACGAAATCCGACAGCTTGTTGCGGCGGACATTGCCGCCCGTGGTCGCGAACATCACGTCGAGATTGGCCCAGGAGGATTCATCCTCAGGCAACGGCATGATGGTGGTGATGCGCTCGCCCTGCTCCAGCGGCAGGATGTTGATCAGCGCCTTGCCGCGCGAATTGGGCGCCGCGATCGGCAGCCGCCAGACCTTCTCCTTATACACCTGACCGCGCGACGAGAAGAACAGCACCGGCGTATGCGTCGAGGCCACGAACAGCCGGCTGACGAAATCCTCCTCGCGGGTCTGCATGCCCGAGCGGCCCTTGCCGCCGCGGCGCTGCGCCCGATAGGCCGACAGCGGCACGCGCTTGGTGTAGCCGGCATGCGACACGGTCACCACCATGTCCTCGCGCTGGATCAGGTCCTCGTCCTCGACCTCGCCCTCCTGCTCGATGATGGCGGTGCGGCGCGGCGTTCCGAACTCCGCCTTCACGGCGGCGAGCTCGGTCTTGATGATGTCCTGCACACGCGCGCGCGAGCGCAGAATCTCGAGATAGTCGGCAATCTCGATCTTCAGCTTGTCGAGCTCGTCGGAGATCTCCTCGCGTCCGAGCGCGGTCAGGCGCTGCAGGCGCAGATCGAGAATGGCCTTGGCCTGCTCGAATGACAGCCTGATCGTGCCGTCTTCCGCGAGCCTGTGACGCGGATCGTCGATCAGGGTGATGATCGCCTCGACATCCCGCGCCGGCCAGTCACGCGACATCAGCGCGTCGCGCGCGCTGGTCGGATTGGGCGAGGTCCGGATGACGCGGATGATCTCGTCGATATTGGCGACGGCAACCGCGAGACCGACCAGGATGTGGGCGCGGTCGCGCGCCTTGTTGAGCAGGAACTTGGTCCGGCGCGTGACGACCCGCTCGCGGAACGCGACGAAGATCGTCAGCAGATCCTTCAAGGTCATCGTCTGCGGACGGCCGCCGTCCAGGGCCAGCATGTTGGCGGCGAAGCTGGTCTGCAGCGGCGTGAACTTGTAGAGCTGGTTCAGCACCACGTCGGCCACAGCGTCGCGCTTCAGCTCGATGACGACGCGATAGCCGTCGCGATCGGATTCGTCGCGCAGATCGGAGATGCCTTCGATCTTCTTCTCGCGCACCAGTTCGGCGATGCGCTCGACCATGGTGGCCTTGTTGACCTGATACGGGATCTCCGAGACGATGATCGCCTCGCGATCCTTGCGGATGGTGTCGATGGTCACCTTGCCGCGCATCATGATCGAGCCGCGGCCGAGATGATAGGCGCTGCGGATGCCAGCCCGGCCGAGAATGATGCCGCCGGTCGGAAAATCCGGCCCCGGAATGATCTGGGTGAGTTCGTCGATCGAGATCGCAGGATTGTCGATCAGCGCGACGCAGGCGTCGATCACCTCGGAGAGATTGTGCGGCGGGATGTTGGTGGCCATGCCCACGGCGATGCCGCCGGCACCGTTGACCAGCAGGTTCGGGAACTTGGCCGGGAGAACCGACGGCTCCTTGTCGGAGTTGTCGTAGTTGGCCTGGAAGTCGACAGTATCCTTGTCAATGTCGTCGAGCAGCGGGATCGCCGACTTGGCGAGCTTCGCCTCGGTGTATCGATAGGCCGCAGGCGGATCGCCGTCGACCGAGCCGAAATTGCCCTGGCCGTCGATCAACGGCACGCGCATCGAGAAGTCCTGCGCCATGCGCACCATGGCGTCATAGATCGACTGGTCGCCATGCGGATGGTATTTACCGATGACGTCACCGACCACGCGCGCAGACTTGACGTATTTCTTGTCGGGCGTGTGCCCCTGCTCGTACATCGAATACAGGATGCGCCGGTGCACCGGCTTCAGGCCGTCGCGCGCATCCGGCAACGCTCGCGACACGATCACGCTCATGGCGTAATCGAGATAGGAGCGTTTCATCTCATCGAGGATCGAAACGGGACGAATGTCGGAAGGTCCGCCCGGCTCGCCGGGCTTCTCATCTTCTTGATCGGACAAAGGGGATACCGGTCGGTTTTGACACGCGAAAATCGCGTGGAATCATATAGCGCATCGCTGCGCCGCAGGCCACCCCCCGGCGCTCCAGCCCGAAGGATTTTTTTGTCGCATTTCCAGTTACTTAACGAGGACACCGCGCCTCGCCTGGGAGCCGGCCGCAGGCGCCCTTGACATCGTCCTGCCACAGCCACGATTCACGTGCTCCGCACGGCGCGACGACCGGCGACGAAAAGCCCGACGTGAAGCCGGTCCATCTCGCCGGGCGCGACATCCGCGGCCAGATCCGGCAGGCCCTCAGACCTGCTCGGCCAAACCGTTGTGGTCCAGTTGGACTATGACTCTTGATCGTCGTGCCGAACTCCGAACCGGCGCTGAAGAAGCCACCGATTGGATCAGTGCCTACGACGAGGCTGACCAGCGCGACCGCGGCTTGGAGATCGAAATGCACGGGTCCGACGACGAGGCGATCGAGATCACGACAACCGCGCCGATCTGGCGAGCGCCTGTGCGTCCGCCCCCACTGCAAAAGGTGATGGACACCCTGCCACCGTGATCGGCGGCAGGGCGCATTCCTGGGAGCGTGACCTTAGAACGGAATGTCGTCGTCCATGTCGCTGTTGCGGCTGCCACCGCCAGCCGAAGCCACCGCGCGGCGCGGGGGCGCCATCGACGGGCCGCTGCTGCCGAAATCGCCGCCACCCATGTCGTCGGCGAAATTGCCGCCGCCGCCACCGCCGCGGCCATCGAGCATCGTCAGCGTCGAGTTGAAGCCCTGCAGCACGACCTCGGTCGAGTACTTCTCGACTCCGCTCTGGTCGGTCCATTTGCGGGTCTGCAGCGCGCCCTCAATGTAAACCTTGGCGCCCTTCTTCAGATATTGCTCGGCAACCTTGCAGAGACCTTCGTTGAAGATCACCACGCGGTGCCACTCGGTCTTTTCCTTGCGCTCGCCCGTTCCCTTGTCGCGCCACGTTTCCGACGTCGCGATGCTCAGATTGGCGATCGGCCGACCGTCCTGCGTGCGGCGGATCTCCGGGTCCTTCCCGAGATTGCCGACCAGAATCACCTTGTTCACGCTACCCGCCATCACACTCTCCCGCGGTTATCTCATCACTGGGCCGGTCATCCCACCGGCCTCCCGGTGCAGGCTGGCGCGCCCGTCCTCTCGGCGCGGACCCTATACGGTTGCCGCGCCAGCCACCCGTTTTCTCGTTGCTTATCCACATATAGCAGGAGAACCGTCATTGTTCCAGTTTTGTTCACACCAGCGCGTTGCAACCTCGCGTCGAGCTCCATGGAACCCAATGGAACCTCGAGTTCCCCGAACGGAACCCCTTAAAAGTTCCCTAAATCACGAAAAAGTAATTAACTTTCATTAGGTTAGATCGCCTCACATCCTCCTCGCCTGTGGCTTTTGGGAGACGGTATCCAGGGTTGAATCGCGTATATTTGCGGATGGATTGAGGCCGCAAGCGCGGTCGCACCAATTCACAGAAGCGCGCCTCCGGGGACCAATTGGAGGCGCCAAACCCGGGAGAGTTGGGATGAGACTTGGGATGAAGAGAGTTTTTCTTGGAGCCGTCAGCTTGATGGTTTTGGGCGCCCTGGCGCCCGCGGGAGCCGCCGATCTTGCCGCCCGCCCCTACACCAAGGCGCCGATGGTGGCGCCCGCACCGCTTCCGACCTGGACCGGCTTCTACATCGGTCTGCAGGGCGGCGGCGGCTGGGGCCGCAGCGATGAGACCTTCTTCAACGCGCCGAACGGATTCGGCTTTGCCGGCACGCAGCGCTACGACATCAATGGCGGCTTCGCCGGCGGCGTGATCGGCTACAATTGGCAGGTCGACAACATCGTGTTCGGCCTCGAGGGCGACTACCACTGGGCCGACATCAACGGCCGCTCGGGTGTCATCACCGCGGGCCTCGGCGACAGCTACTTCACCAAGCTGCGTGGCTTCGGCGACATCAAGGGCCGGCTCGGCTGGGCTGCGGGTCCGGCGCTCTTCTTCGTCAGCGGCGGTGCCGCCGTCGGCGACCTGCAGCACCGCTACGACAATCCAGCCTTCAGCACCATCCAGAACGACTGGCGCTGGGGCTGGACGATCGGTGCCGGCGCCGAATACATGTTCGCCCCGAACTGGTCGGCGAAGGTCGAGTACAACTATCTCGACTTTGGCAAGAGCACGCTCCAGTACAACAACCCACTGGTGGCATCCAACCGCTCCGAGTGGAGCGATACGGTTCACACCGTCAAGGCGGGCATCTCCTACCACTTCGGTGGTCCGGGCGTGTCGCGCTACTGATCACACGCTCGAATTGAATACGACCAAAGGCCGGCCATGCGCCGGCCTTTTTTTGTGTGCCATAACCAGCACTTGCTGGGCCGTTGTGTCATTTGGGTGACGGCTTTTTCCGATCAGAGCAGCTATCAAGGTTTGGCGGGTGGGCGTTGGTGAGAGCGTGCGTGCGGGCGTCGGACGAGGTTTGGGGACTGCGATGAGAAGTCTGTTGCTGGGGGCGACAACTTCGCTGGCGCTGGGGATTGCGCCTGCCATCGCTGCCGATTTGCCCGCGCGCACCTTCACCAAAGCGCCTGCGATGATCGCGACGATCTATGATTGGAGCGGCTTCTATCTGGGCCTCAATGCCGGCGGCGGATCGGCACGGACCTGCTGGACCAACCAGGTCACCATTGCCGGCGTCGCGGCCACCAATGCCGAGGGCTGCCATGACGCGACCGGCGCGCTGGCCGGCGGCCAGGTCGGCTATCGCTGGCAGACCGGCGGCTGGGTGTTCGGCGTCGAAGGTCAGGGCAATTGGGCGAATCTGAAGGGCCGCAACGCGAGCCAGTTGGCGCCCGGCGTGACCAACCAGACCAAGATCAACGGTGTCGGCCTGTTGACCGGCCAGATCGGCTACGCCTGGAACAACGTGCTCTGGTACGTCAAAGGCGGCGCCGCCGTCACTGGCGAGAAGTATAGCGGGCTAGCGACCGCGACCGGGACGCCGTTCGATCAAGCCAGCGCGACCCGCTGGGGGGCTGCCGTCGGCACCGGCGTCGAGGTCGGCTTCGCCAATAACTGGTCGATCGCAGCCGAGTACGAGCATCTCTTCATGGGCAACCGGACCCTGACCTTCTCAGGTGTGCCCGGAGGCGCTGCCACGCGAACCGACGCCGTCGGCCAGGATGTCGACATGGCCACCGTCCGGGTCAACTATCGCTGGGGCGGCCCCGTCGTCTCCAAGCACTGAACAGGTTCGCGCTGCGGCCCGAGTTCAGCGGGGCTGACGATCTGCCCGGTGGCGCTGTCCTTCGCGGTACCCCGTATATTTACCAGCCCTTAAGCACGACCAGCACATCCGCCCGCCTGCGGGCGGGCCATCACCGCTTTGGCAACCAGTGTTTCCTACAACCAGCCTCGGACCACGCGAGTGGGCTCGGATCGGAGGGATCCGACGCGATGAAACTGGGATTGGGGAGACTGCCATGAAAAGCACTCTGTTTGTCACCGCCGGCGTCGCTGCGCTGGGCTTGGCGCCCGCCTCGGCCGCCGATTTCGCCGCGCGTCCGTATGGCAAGGCACCGCCGCCGGCCTATGTCACGCCGCTGCCGAGCTGGGCCGGCTTCTACCTCGGCGCCAATGGCGGTGCGGACTGGAGCCGCAATTGCTGGACGCTGAACCGGGTCAACGGTGTGCCGGTCGTGCCGACACAATCCGAAGGATGCCACAACGCCACCAGCGGCCTCATCGGCGGCCAGATCGGCTATCGCTGGCAGGCCGCAAGCTGGGTGTTCGGCCTCGAGGCCCAGGGCAACTGGACAGACCTGAAATCCTCGAATGCCAGCTCGGCGGCATTCGCGGCGGGCATCACCAACAACACCAAGACCGACGCGATCGGGCTGTTCACCGGCCAGATCGGCTATGCCTGGGGCAACGTGCTCTGGTACGTCAAGGGCGGCGCCGCGGTCGCGCATAACAAATACACCGGGACGGCCAATGCGGCAGCGCCCGTGGCCGTGGGCACCCTGCTGGATTCAGCAAGCGAGACGCGCTGGGGCGGCACCGTCGGCACCGGCGTCGAGTTCGGCTTCGCACCGAACTGGTCGGTGGCGGTCGAGTACGATCACCTGTTCATGGGATCGCGCGACATCACCTTCCCGGCCACCGCCATCGTCAACGCCCGCGTCGACACCATCAAGCAGGACATCGACATGGCGACCGTCAGGGTCAACTACCGATTCGGCGGCCCGGCGGCGGCGCGCTATTGAGCGCCCAATCCACGCTCCAAGGCTGATCACAAAGGCCGGCGCCCGCGCCGGCCTTTTTCGTGTCCTTAGCCCGGCATCGAGACGGCTCTTTTGTGTTAAATATTTGATTTATAACGCTTTTTCACGGTTGTGGCGGATCCGTTACAGCCTGTTCGGGATGCCCCGTGTATGACGGCTTCATCGCCTGTCATTCCAACTCCTTGGGGGAGCATTTGATGAAGAAGTTGCTTGTGATCACGACGGCCCTCGTCGGCATCGCAGCCGCCATGCCCGCATCGGCGGCGGATCTCGCAGCCCGGCCCTACACCAAGGCGCCGCCTGTGGTTGTGCCGATCCTGAGCTGGTCGGGCATCTATGCGGGTATTCAGGGCGGCGGCGGCTGGGGCACCAGCAAGGAAACCTTTATCGGCCGCTTCAATGCGCCGGGCTTCCTGGGCACCCAGAACTACAACACCAATGGCGGCTTCGTCGGCGGCGTGATCGGCTACAATTGGCAGTTCGACAATTTGGTGGTCGGCCTGGAAGGCGACTATCACTGGTCCGATATCAACGGCCGTTCTGCCGTCATCAATGCCGGCGTCGGCGACACCTATTTCACCAAGCTCACCAGCTTCGGCGACATCAAGGGCCGTCTGGGCTACGCGGTCGGCCCCGCCCTGTTCTTCGTCAGCGGTGGTGCGGCCGTGGGCGAATTGCAGCATCGTTACGACCGTGCTGCCGGTGTCTTCTTCGGTCAGAACACCACCCGTTGGGGCTACACGGTCGGCGCCGGTGCGGAATACATGTTCGCGCCGAACTGGTCGGCCAAGCTCGAATACAACTATCTCGATTTTGGCAAGAGCACGCTGCAGTATGTCGGGGTTCCCGGACGCTCCGAGTGGAAGGACAGCGTTCACACCGTCAAGGCGGGTCTGAACTACCATTTTGGTGGGCCGGTCATCGCCAAATACTGACCGTCATCCTCCCTGGAGGGTTCCCAAGGCCGGCTCGGAGCCGGCCTTTTTGTTGCGCCGATGCCACCTGGGCCGGATGCCACACCCGGAACCAAGCAGTTGAGCCACATAAGCTTTTGGGAACCCCGCCAGGGGAACGCGGTTTCGCCGCGACTGTGGCTTCAGGGTGACGGTAATCTGCGAGGAACCCGGCTATAGGATGGAGGTCAACTTGAACGAGTGAGTCTGTTTCGTGCGTGCAATTGTCGGTGCGATACGGACTTCGTCGAAGAAACTGGAGACAATAATGAAGAAGATCCTGCTCGCGACCGTGGCCCTGGCCGCCCTGGCCGCTCCCGCCGCCGCCGCAGATCTCGCCGCGCGCCCGACCTACACCAAGGCCCCCGTCCTCGCGCCGGTGCAGACCTGGACCGGTTTCTACATCGGTGCCTTTGGCGGTTATGCCAATGAAGACGCCAGCACCGCAGCGTTGAAGGGCGGTTTCGCAGGCGGCACTGTCGGTTACAACTGGCAGCAGGGACCGCTGGTGTTCGGTCTGGAAGCCGACGCAGCCTGGGCTGACATCAACGCCACCGTGGGCATCCCGGGTGTCTTCGGCCTGACCGACCGCATCGAATCGACCGGCACCGTCCGCGGCCGCATCGGCTACGCCTTCGACACCGTGCTGCTGTACGGCACCGGTGGTTACGCCTGGGGCAACAACAAGCTGTCCGCCACCGTGGGTGGCGTGGCCGGTTCCGAGACCAAGTTCCTGAGCGGCTGGGCCGCCGGCGCTGGCGTCGAGTGGATGTTCGCTCCGAAGTGGTCGCTGAAGGGCGAGTACCTCTACAAGAGCCTCGAGAGCAGCACCTATTTCGGTGGCGCTGTTCCGCTCGGCACGCTCAACCTGCACACCTTCCAGGTCGGCGTGAACTATCACTTCTAAGAACGTCGCCCTTCGGGCCAACGCACACAGCCTCCGCTCTGCCAGAGCGGAGGCTTTTTTATTGACGGTTCGGGCCCAGAATCGCCCCCGCGTGCCTCCGCTCCTGCCAATCGCTGCCATTCCGCCAGCGCATTGTTGATGATTCGCTGACGGCACTGGAAATCCAGCTCCGTTCTTCCTACGTTCCGACCATACCTTTTCCCTCTGGCGTCCGATGGCCGGTTCCCGGCGAAACGCGCCTGCAACGATGGCGCGACCTCGCGCCGTGGGACGATCGTCATGGATGAAGTGCTCAAGGCCAAGCAGCGCGCGCAAGCCAACTCGTCGAGCCTGCGGGCGATCACCATCCGCGGCGCCCGCGAGCATAATCTCAAGAACATCGACGTCGAGATCCCCCGCGACAAGCTTGTCGTGTTCACCGGCCTGTCCGGCTCCGGCAAATCCTCGCTCGCCTTCGACACGATCTATGCCGAGGGCCAGCGCCGCTACGTCGAATCGCTGTCGGCCTATGCGCGCCAGTTCCTGGAGATGATGCAGAAGCCGGACGTCGACCAGATCGACGGCCTGTCGCCGGCGATCTCGATCGAGCAGAAGACGACGTCGAAGAATCCGCGCTCCACGGTCGGCACCGTCACCGAGATCTACGACTACATGCGCCTGTTGTGGGCACGCGTCGGCGTGCCCTATTCGCCGGCCACCGGCCTGCCGATCGAAAGCCAGACCGTGTCGCAAATGGTCGACCGCGTGCTGGCGCTGCCCGAGGGCACCCGCCTGTATCTGCTGGCGCCGGTCGTCCGCGGGCGCAAGGGGGAGTACAAGAAGGAGCTCGCCGAGTACCTCAAGAAGGGCTTTCAGCGCGTCAAGATCGACGGCACCTTCCACGAGCTCGCCGAGGCGCCTACGCTCGACAAGAAGTTTCCGCACGACATCGACGTCGTCGTCGACCGCATTGTCGTGCGCCCCGACATCGGCCAGCGCCTCGCGGAAAGCTTTGAGACCGCGCTGAAGCTCGCGGAGGGCCTCGCCGTCATCGAATTCGCCGACGCCCCTCCGTCGTCATCACCGGGCCGCGCCGAAGGCGCGAGACCCGGTGATCCATCCTCCGCAAAAGAGATGGATGGCCGGGTCAAGCCCGGCCATGACGAGAAGAAGAAGGTCGCAAAGATCCACGACAAGAGCGGCCCCGAGCGCATCCTGTTCTCAGAGAAATTCGCCTGCCCGGTCTCCGGCTTCACGATTCCCGAGATCGAGCCGCGGCTGTTCTCGTTCAACAACCCCTATGGCGCCTGCCCGGAATGCGGCGGCCTCGGCGTCGAGCAGCATGTCGATGCCGATCTCGTCATCCCCGACAAGGACCTCACCCTCCGCAAGGGCGCGATCGCGCCTTGGGCCAAGTCGTCCTCGCCCTATTATCTGCAGACGCTGACCGCGCTCGGCAAGTTCTACAAATTCACCTTGGACACCAAGTGGAAGGACCTGCCGAAGAAGACGCAGAACGCGCTGCTGCACGGCTCCGGCGATGACGAGATCAAGTTCACCTATGAGGACGGTGTCCGCGCCTACGACACCAAGAAGCCGTTCGAGGGCGTCATCACCAATATCGAGCGCCGCTTCCGCGAGACCGAGAGCGAATGGGCGCGCGAGGAGCTCGGCAAATACTTCAACGACGTGCCCTGCGCGGCGTGCCGCGGCTTTCGGCTGAAGCCCGAGGCGCTGTGCGTCAAGGTCGGCGGCAAGCATATCGGCGAGATCTCGGAGCTCAGCGTCAAGGCCGCGGGCGAATGGTTCGCCGAGGTGCCCAAGCAGCTCAATCCGCAGCAGACCGAGATCGCGACCCGCATCCTCAAGGAGATCCGCGACCGCCTCACCTTCCTGCTCGATGTCGGCCTGAACTATCTCACCCTGGCGCGCTCCTCCGGCACCCTCTCCGGCGGCGAGAGCCAGCGCATCCGCTTGGCGTCGCAGATCGGCTCGGGCCTGACCGGCGTGCTCTACGTTCTCGACGAGCCCTCGATCGGCCTGCACCAGCGCGACAATGCCCGCCTGCTCGACACGTTGAAGCGGCTGCGCGACCTCGGCAACACCGTGATCGTGGTCGAGCATGACGAGGACGCCATTCGCCTCGCCGACTACGTGCTCGACATCGGCCCGGGCGCCGGCACCCATGGCGGCAACATCGTCGCCGAGGGCACGCCCGCCGAGATCATGCGCAATCCGAAGTCGCTGACCGGCAAATATCTCACCGGCGAGCTCGAGGTCGAGGTGCCCGAGCGGCGGCCGCCGAACCATCGCCGCACCATCAAGGTCGTCAACGCCCGCGGCAACAATCTGAAGAACGTCTCGGCCGAGATCCCGCTCGGCCTGTTCACCGCCATCACCGGCGTCTCCGGCGGCGGCAAGTCGACGCTGCTGATCGACACGCTCTACAAGGCCATCGCGCGCAAGCTCAACGGCGCCAACGAGGCCGCCGCCCCGCATGACCGCATCGAGGGCCTGGAGCATATCGACAAGATCATCGACATCGACCAGTCGCCGATCGGCCGCACCCCGCGCTCCAACCCCGCGACCTATACCGGCGCGTTCACGCCGATCCGCGAATGGTTCGCCGGCCTGCCGGAATCGAAGGCGCGCGGCTACGAGCCCGGCCGCTTCTCCTTCAACGTCAAGGGCGGCCGCTGCGAGGCCTGCCAGGGCGACGGCGTCATCAAGATCGAGATGCACTTCCTGCCCGACGTCTACGTCACCTGCGATGTGTGCAAGGGCAAGCGCTACAACCGCGAGACGCTCGACGTGCTGTTCAAGGGCAAGTCGATCGCCGACGTGCTCGACATGACCGTCGAGGAGGCGGCCGATTTCTTCAAGGCGGTGCCGCGCGTGCGCGACACGTTCGAGACCTTGCGCCGCGTCGGCCTCGACTACATCCATGTCGGACAACAGGCCACCACGCTCTCAGGCGGCGAGGCGCAGCGCGTCAAGCTCGCCAAGGAGCTGTCCAAGCGCGCCACCGGCCGCACGCTCTACATCCTGGACGAGCCGACCACCGGCCTGCACTTCCACGACGTGAAGAAGCTGCTGGAGGTGCTGCACGAGCTGGTGGCGCAGGGCAACACGGTGGTCGTGATCGAGCACAATCTCGAAGTCATCAAGACCGCCGACTGGGTCATCGACCTCGGCCCCGAAGGCGGCGACGGCGGCGGCGAGATCGTCGCCTGGGGCCCGCCCGAAGACATCGTCAAGGCGCCGCGCAGCTATACGGGGCAATTCCTCAAGCCGGTGCTGGAGAAGTCAGCCAAGCCGAAGAAGCGCAGCCGCGGCGCGGCCAGCGAGGCGGCGGAGTAGCCGCGCCATCGTAGGCCGGATGAGCGCAGCGACATCCGGGTTCTCCACAAGCGCCGGCGCTGATCCCGGATATCGCTGCGCTCATCCGGGCTGGGCGCTGCCCGCGAGGCAGGCGTGCCCTCGCGTCGAACGTCATTGCGAGCGAAGCGAAGAAATCCAGGGCCGCGTGCGCGACTCTGGATTGCGTCGTCGCTGCGCTCCTCGCAATGACGCGTGTGATGCATCCCAGGTAATCAAAGCGAAGCCCGCCGTTCTCGACAGAGCGGCGGGCTTTATCTTCTCTGTTACGATTGTCTCTCTTAGGAGATCGGCCTACCAGCGATAATACCCGGTCCGGGTCCCGTTGTTGTTGCCACCCGGGCCGACATCGCCCTGGGTCGAGCTCGGCGTCGGATGGTTGGTGCCGTTATACCCGGCGCCCCAGCCCCGGCCATAATACGGGCCCGGCGCGACGGCGACGTAGCCTTCCTCATAGACTGGGGCCGGCGCCCAGGCGTAGGAGTCGCGATAGGCGTAGGTGCTGGTGACCTGGCCGCCATAGCCATAGCCGCCCGGACCATATTCGCCGGCCGTGGCTCCGGCGGCGCCTGCCACCAGCGTGACGGCAGTCAGCGCGGCCAATCCAAGGATACGTGTCATGAGTTTGCTCCGTTGTTCCTGAATTCATCGAGGAACAAACAATCACGAGGGCTCGCAGTTCCCGCGATGCGGCCGATCATCGTGCGACACAACGCACCGCTCACATGTCCGCGCTCACGTGACCGCGATGACATGGCCGCGAGCGCCGGATCCGATGCCCTGGCATCACCAGGCGCGCGGCTGACCTGCAGACACAACAGGCCCGCCGCTCGTGTTCAAGCGGCGGGCCTGATCTCTTCACTCAGCGCGAGGCGACGCCTACCACTGCCGATAGACACCGGTCAGCGTGCCGTTGTTGTTGCCATCAGGGCCGACATCGCCCTGGGTCGAGCCGGGGGTCGGGTGGTTGGTGCCGTTGTAGCCGCGGCCCCAGGTTGCAGGGGCCGGCGCGAAGACCCGCGCCGGGGCGCCGCCATAGACCGGTTCGGAATCATAGGTCGAAGCTGCCGGTGGCACCCAAGCCATCGAGTCGCCGTAACGGGCGTAACCTTGCGCAGACGCTGCGGCCGTCCCGATCACCAGCGTGGCGGCGGCCAGCGCGGCCATCTTGATCGTGCGTTGCATGTGTCTCTCCTTGCTGCTTGTGCGGGGGTCAACGACCGCACTGCGGCGCCGTTCCCGCAGTGCACGCTCACAAAACGCGTGATGCAGTGTTGATCGGTTGCGACCGCAAGCCTACTTGCGCCAGCCCGATCGCCCGCTTGTCAGCGTGCGCTGGCTCGCGTAGCCATGGTGATCCCTTCAATTCCTTGTCGATGCCCTACACCCTCATCATCTTCGATCTCGATGGCACCTTGGCCGACAGCTTTCCGTGGTTTCGGCTCCACGTGAACGCGGTTGCCGCGCGCTACGGCTTTCGCCAGGTGAAGGACGAGGATGTCGAGCGGCTGCGTCACGCCTCGACGCGAGAGATCCTTGATTTCCTCGCGGTCCCCAGCTGGAAATTGCCGTTCATCGCGCGCCACATGCGCAGGCTGAAGACCGCACACGCCGCCAGCATTCCGCTGTTCGCCGGCGTCGGCCCGATGCTCGATACGCTCGCAGCCCATGGTCACCAGCTCGCATTGGTGTCATCCGACACGGAGGCCAATGCGCGTGAAAAGCTCGGTCCGCTGGCCGCGCTGTTCGCCGACTTCGACTGCTCGGCCTCCGTGTTCGGCAAAGCGCGAAAATTCCGCCGCGTGCTGAAGCGCGCGCGTCTTGCCCCCCATGACGCGATCGCGATCGGCGACGAGACCCGCGACATCGAGGCGGCGCGCGCCGCCGGCATCGCCTGCGGGGCGGTGACCTGGGGCTATGCCGCCGAGAAGGCGTTGCGCGACCGCCAACCGGATTACGTGTTCGAGCGGATGGAAGAGATCGTGGAGCGATTGACGAGCCTGCCGGCCGGACAGGATGCTGCGCCTGTGTGAGGATCAGCGACATCAAGGACAAACACGACCGCCGCCTGCTCCGCATCGCTGCGCTCGCAATGACAGAGATTGCGGCTTCGATGATATTCTCAAGCCGACACGACCGGAGCTGACCTACCGTCGCAGGAACGACCCGAACGCGCGCGGGCCGTTGCCGACCTTGATCTCTCCCGTCACCTTCAACGTCGCGACGTCGATGACGCTGAGGATGTTGCTCTCCCAATTCGCCACGATGATGCGCCGGCCATCCGCCGTCGCCGCGATGCCCTCGGGATAATCGCCCACGGTGATGCGCGTGAGCGGCTGCAGGCTCGCCACGTCGAACACGGTGACCGTGCCGTCATATTGGTCGGTGACGAAGCCCTTGCCCTGCGCCAGCGCCACCGCATAAGGGCGCAAGCCGGTCTTGATCCGGCCGACCTCGCGGGCCTCTGCGAGATCGATCACCGAAACGTCATTGGAGCCGACATTGGCCGTGTAAGCGCGCTGGCCATCGCCGTCGATGGTGACGCCGAACGGGCGCGTGCCGACCTTGATCGTCTTCAGCCGGGTCTGCGTCGCAGTGTCGATCACCGACACCATATCGTCGTCTCGGTCGGCCGAGAGCAGCAGCTTGCCGTCGGGCGTCACCGCCAGACCCGAGGGCGAGGCGCCGACGGCGATGCTCGCCGTCACCGCCCGCGTCTTGGCGTCGATGATGCGAATGGCTGCATCGTACCAGTCCGCGACGTAGACCGTCGCGCCATCCGGCGTGACCGCGATCCCGAGCGGCCCGCCGCCGACCTCGATGCGGCCGACGACTTTTCGTTCGGCGGCGTCAACGACGCTGACGGCCTTGTCGTCCGGACTCGCCACATAGGCGAAGCGCCCGTCCGCCGCGACGGCAACGCCCGCCGGCTTGCCGCCGATCGGAATCGTCGCCACCGGCGTGGAGGTCGCGAGGTTGACGATCGTCAGATCATCGCTCAGCTGATTGGTGACGAAGGCTTCCTCGGTGTGGGCCGTGCACGTGGTGGAAACAAGCAGGACAGCCGACAGAAGTCCTCGGAGACGATGCAAGAGACGATGCGCGCTTGAGCCGCTGGCTCGGCATCTGACCCTGCCCATGTGCGGACGTACGATTGCATATGACAATGGGAGTCTGGCGCCCGTCTGTCTCCAGACCGTCATGGCCGGGCTTGTTCCGGCCATCCAGGTCGTTCGGCATGCTCGGAAAGACGTTGATGCCCAGGCCTTCGCCGCGCCGAAGCGGCTTCCGCCGCGCAGGCGGGACGAGCCCGGCCATGACGGAGCAACCGATTGGCCGGGTCGTCCGTCGCATTCCGGTGAGATGGAGAGCGCGGCCCCGTCAACATCGTCAATCCGCACTAGCTTCCGCTCTCCACCTTCTTCTTCAGCCCTTCAAGTCCGCCTTTGTAGAGCCCGGTCACGGCATTCACCGCGGCCTCGTCGCTCAGTTCCGGCGGCGGATCGTTGTTGGGGAAGCCGCGGTAGAACGCGCCGGTCCACTCCACGACGCTGCCCTTGCCGTCGGCACTGGGCGCCACCGAGATGGTCGAGGAATAGTTCGTCACCGGCAGCACCTTCACGTCGACGGCCGTGATCCGGTATGAATAGCTCATTTTTTCGGCATCAAATTTGTAGAGCTCCTCGTCGACGGTCGCGCCGCCCTTGAGGGTCAGCTTGCGGGTCGCGCCGATCTCGTTGCCCTTGTCGCCCTCGGTCTTCTCGACCACGCCGAGCCAGCTCATGTCCTGGAAGTTGCCGATCACGGCCCACACCTTGGCGGGCGCGGCGTTGATCTCGACATGCTCCTGGACCTTGCGCCGGGTCGGACCATGCGCATCCGCCGTGGTCAGGGGCGTAATTGTCAGGCCCGTGGTTGCGATCGCGAGCGCCGCCGTTACCGCCAGCGCCTTGCCGAACACCATCCTCATCTCGTTTCCTCGGTCACTCTCATTGGCCGGCGCATCTGTGCGCCCGGCGGCGCCATCTTTGCACCGCTTCCAATTGTTGCAACAAAAAAGACCGTGTCGTGGCGGCCGCCGGCCGCTCAGGCCGCCCCGCAGCAGCGCTTGTATTTCTTGCCGGAACCGCAGGGACAGGGATCGTTGCGGCCGATTTTGCCGAAGGCGGCGAACGGATTGGGACGGACAGCGAATGGGGGCCGGTCCGGGACCGGCGCCCCGCTCTGCCGGTATTTGTAAAGCGTCAGCACGGCCTCGCGGAGGCCAGCGGGCAACGCGGGATCGAGAGCGGCAGGATTGATCCGGTCGCGCCGATCGTCGAGCGCGATGTCGATCGCCGTCGAGAGGCTCCGACTCGCGATGGCCGCGTCGCCGCCGAGTTGCGGATAGGCGTTGAACCGCTCGCGACGCAGGTTCACTGCGGCGGCAAGGCCCTCGATCCACAGCTCCCAGATCACATCGCCGTTCACGGGATCGACTGGAAAACGCGGCTGGTACAGCTCCGGCTCCTGCGCCAGCGTCCGCGCGATCTCGTCGTGATAGGCCATGACCAGATCAAGCACCGCATTGGCATGGTCGATGCTCGCAAACACCGAGCGCCGACGCCTGCCAAGCCCGAACGCTGCGGCGAACCACTCGCCCGGCGGCACAGGCTCCGGCAGGATCAAGAGGCCGGCGATAAACCCGTCGAGCTCCTCCAGCACCATGGCGGGGTCGTCGAGGGCGAGCAGCGCCTGGTCGAGCTCGTCGAGACGGTTGGCCTGCTCCGACATCTGCAACCCTGCTTCCCTCACGCGCGTCCCGACCTGATTTGCCCGACGCCCCCCGCGAAGGCGCAACGCGCTCGTTTTGACACCAAAACGGCCATGCGCGCAAAATCTAAATTCCGATGCGGGATCCGCGCCATCACCCCTGTCCAGTGGTGCCGCGAAAAACATTCTTCTTTCGCTTTTTCGGAAACTGCGTTCTCCTGTCCGCATCCTGCACTCATGAGAGGGGCGCTTCGCGGTCGTCACGAGCGTTGAGTGGGGGATGCGATGGACGCGGCCGGCCCGGCGCTTTTGCGCAAGACGACGGGCCTGGACGTGGACGGCGAAATCGTGTGGTCCTGGCCTCCCGATGCTGAGGTCAAATGGGCGTCGATGTGTCAGCGCATCGCGCCGATGACGGTGGCCAGAAAGCCCGGCGCACCGAGGAGAGCACGTATAAACCGGTAGAAACCGTCGCGCAGGGAAGGCCGGGTCATCTCGGCTGAGCCTGTGGTTCCTGCCCCGTGCATTTTTTCCTGCACGGGGGCCGCGGGCATCAGCGGATGCCCGGCCTTTCCTGCGCCCTCTCACTGAAGAGGGCAACGCATGAAGCAAGACCTGGGCGCAATCTGCGTCGCGGGGACGTCTCCTCATGTCTTCCCGTCATCGCGAGGAGCAAAGCGACGAAGCGACCCAGAATCCCTGCCCAGCCTTGGATTGCCTCACTGCTCGCAATGACGGCAGAGCAAGCCGCTGGACCTCGCCAATGGCCATGCGCGACAGCACAACCTCACTCAGAGAGCACCGCGTGCACGAAGCCGTCCGGGTCGGCGCAAAACTCGCGCAGGGCCTTGAAATGATCGGTGTCCTGCACCCGCACGGGCTCCAACCCGGACTTGGTCAACCGCAGCAGGGTTGCGCCGGGATAGGCCATCAGCACCGGCGAATGCGTCGCCATCAGCACCTGGCAATGGCCGGCCTCGTCCATGCGCCGCATCAGCTTGAGAAACTCGATCTGCCGCGCCGGCGACAGCGCCGATTCCGGCTCGTCGAAGATGTAGAGGCCCTGGCGCCGGCAGCGCTCCTCGAAGAAGCGCAGGAAACCCTCGCCATGGGAATGCGACAGGAAGTCGGGCGGCGGACCGCCGAACGGATCGTCCAAGGCGGCTTCATCGAGATAGCGCGCGACCGAAAAGAAGCTCTCGGCACGGAAGAACCAGCCCTGGGTGATCTTCGGCAGCCAGCTTGCGCGGAATGCCGCGCCGAGCGCGCCGCCCATCCGCTCCACGGCACGCGCATGATTGACAGGCATGTAGCCCTTGCCACCGCCGGCTTCGTCGTAGCCGGCCAGCGCCGCGATCCCTTCGAGCAAAGTCGACTTGCCGGTGCCGTTCTCCCCCACGACGATGGTGATGGCGCTCGTGAAGCTCAGCTCGAACGCGTCCTGCAGGAACGGCAGGCAGAACGGATATTCGCTGCGGTCTGCGATCTTCGCCGGATCGAGCCACAGCCGCTTCAGATAGGGCGCGCGCAGCCGGATCTCGCGTTGCTTCCTCGCCATGACGCCTTCACGAATGCGGTGACACGACGGGCCATCTTGCACAAGGCGGCGGGCGCGGCCAGTGCCCCCGGCGGGCTACGCGAGGACCTCCAGCACCAGCTCCATGGTCATGAGCACCGGGTTGTCGCCGCGGACCAGCCTGCCCTGCGCCAATGCGCCGGTATAGTCGACCAGCGCGACGTCGAGCACGGCCTCGAGACCGTCGGCGCCGGGCGCGATGACGCCGGCAGTCATGGTCAACTCGGTCGCGAATGGCTCGACCACCTCATCGCTCGCGAAGCGCGCGCCGATGGTCGAGCCGACGCCGCCGCGAATGCGGGCCTCGCGGATGCCCTGCGCCTGGCAGAACGCTTCGAGGCAGGCGGCAAAATCCTGGTTCGGCCGCAGCCGCAGCGCGAAGGCGCAACGATCGGTTGTTGCGGCGAGCGGCGCGGCCGCCACAGGTCCGAACAGCTTGAAGCCGGTCTCCGGATCAGGCTCGGCGGCAAAGATCGCTCCATCAAGGCCGAACGCTTCGACCTCGAATGGCTCCGCGACCACGGTCTCCTCGGGCAGGATGTGACCGCCGCCGTTGCGGCCGCCCTCCTCCATCCACAGCGCATGGCAATGGAAGAACGGCGCGCCGTCGCGCACGCCGAGCGTCATCGTGGCGGTGGAGAGCTGCGTGACCCCGCTTGGCCGATGGGTCTCGCTGTAGAACGCGGCATGATCCGGCGTCTTCGACAGCGCAGGCATCACATAGGCGAACGGCCCGAGCGCGCCGGCGCTGATGTCCAGCACGCCGCCGGCAAAGCCCTGCGCCGCAAAACCGCGATGCGCGGCTTCGAGCAGCGGCAGCCCGCGCTCCATGGTGAAGGTGAACGCGCGGCCGCGCGCCTCAACCCACTGGATGCGGTCCGCGACGGGCGCGCCGGGCTGTTTGATGGATCGCATCCGCGCTCAGCCCTGTTTGGTGAGGTCGAGCAGCCCGCGCGCCTCGAGCTCATCGCGCACCAGGCGCTTGGGGATCTTGCCATAGCCGGACTTCGGCAAGGCATCCCAGAAGAAGAAGCGCTTCGGCATCTTGTAGCGCGGCAGCTTGGTCGCGAGATAGCCGGCGATCTCGCTCTCGCTCGGCGCGGCCCCGCCCTCGCGGGCGACGCAGACGGCGACGCCCACCTCGCCCCACACCGGATCGGGCACGCCGAGCACGGCGACCTCGCCGATGGCGGGGTGGGTCAGGATCTTTTCCTCGACCTCGCGCGGATAGATGTTCGACCCGCCCGAAATGTACATGTCGGACGCGCGGCCGGTGATGTAGACGAAGCCTTGCGCATCCATGTGGCCGAGATCGCCGGTGCGAAACCAGCCGTCGCGAAACGCCTTCGCGTTGGCTTCCGGATTGTCGTAGTAGCCGGCGAACACCGCCGGGCCGATGACGCAGATCTCGCCGGTCTCGCCCGGCTTCAGCTCGCGGCCCTGATCGTCCTGGATCGAGACCTGCATGCCCGTGCGCTCATAGCCGCAGGTGCCGATCCGCGCCTCCGGTCCGTCCTCCTCCTCATGCGCCGCGGCCGGCAGCACCGTGATGTTGCCGGTGACTTCGCCGAGCCCGAAATATTGCACGATGACCTTGCCGAGCCGCGCCAGCGCGCGCTTCTGGTCCTCGCGATACATCGGCGCGCCCGCATAGATGACATGGCGCAGCGAGGAATGATCGAACTGATCGACGGCGGGATGCTCGACCATCATCTTCAGGATGGTCGGCACCGTGAACAGATTGCTGACGCGATGCCGCTCAATCAGGCGGAACGCCTCGGCGATATCGAACTTCTCGCTCGGCAGCAGCACCGTTTTGGCGCCGCGCGCGCTCTGCATCAGCTGGTGGACGCCGGCGCCATGGGACAGCGGCGCGACGACCAGCGAGGCATCGTGCTCGGTGGTGCCCGGCGTCAGATCGGCGAGGTGGTTGGTGATGACGAAGGCCATCTGGCCGTGGGTCAGCACCGCGGCCTTGGAGCGGCCCGTGGTGCCCGAGGTGAAAAAGAACCAGCAGGGATCGTCGTGCTCCACCGCGGCGTTGGCGATCTCCGCGCCGGCATGTGCCCTGATCGCCTCGGCCACCGCGCGCGTGCCGAGGCTGCCCCCCTCGCCGATGCGCCAGGTGAAATCGGTCGTCGTCACCGCCGCGGCATGCTCCGGAAAATCGCCATGGCAGAGGAATGCCTTGGCGCCCGACGCGGTCGCGAGATAGGCGACCTCGTCGGGCATGAGCCGGAAATTGGTGGGCACCCAGACCGCGCCGAGCCGAAACGCGGCGAACATCGAGACGAACATCTCCTCGCAATTCTTGGAGTGTACCAGGATGCGGTCGCCCTTCGCGATGCCCTGCTTGGCGAGCGCCGCCGCAAGCGCCGACACCATCGCGTCGAGCTCGCGCCAGGTCCAGGACCGGTCGCCCCAGACGAAGCCGATGCGGTCGCCGAGCCGGCGGCCATTCTGCGTCACGATGTGCGCGAGGTTCATCACCCGGCGGGACATCCGCAGCTGTGCGCCAGTCATCGGCGAGCCCTCGCGTCCCCGCGGTGCATGAATAGATCCATGACGGCGTCCCCTCGATCGATGCGTCGGGCGGTCTCAAGCCGCCCGTTACCTCCGGTCTGTTTATCGTGGTCCGGCGCGCCCTCGCAAGGCCGCCCTGCCCATCGCTCCCATGCGACCGCGTCATTCGAACGAATGCAGGCATCGTGCGACAAACCCGAGCCGGTCGCGCATTCCGTCGTCTCACCGCGCACCGAATCTGATGTGAGGATATCCATGATCGATCGTCGCCTTCTGCTCCTCGGCCTTGCCAGCGTGGTCGCCGCGTCACCGCTGCACGCGCAGATGTCAGCGGCCAACGATCCCGCCGGCATCGTCAGCGCGATCTACACCCGCGTGGCCAAGGGCAAAGGCGAGGATGGCGGCACCTTCGTCATCGAGACCAAGGCGGCGCGCGCGAAATATCTGTCCAGATCGCTGGCGGCCGAATGGGCCAGGATGGACGCCCGTACGCCCAAGGGCGAGGTCGGCGCGGTCGATTTCGATCCGATCACCAATTCGCAGGACCCTGACGTCGCATCGTTCAAGGTGACGCCGGAGACGCAGGAGGCCGACAAGGCCACCGTCGCGGTCACGATCGCCGGCCATCGCACCGAACGCAAGGAACAGGCCGACAACGTCATCCGTTACGACTTCGTGCGCGATGGCGGCCAATGGAAGATCGACGACATCAAGGGCGCCGTGGACGGCAAGCCGTGGTCGATCCGCCAGATGCTGGCCGAGTTCATCAAGCTGACCGACAAACCGACACGAAGGTAGAGCCCATGACGTCAGTCCGCGACAACAAGGCCAAGAGCCGCTTCGAGCTCGACATCGACGGCAACATCGCCTTTGCCAATTATCGCGCGACGCCGCTGGCGGTCATCATCACCCACACCGAGACCCCGGCGGCGTTGCGCGGCCGGGGCATCGGCTCCGAGCTGGTGAAGGGCGCGCTGGAGCTGATCCGCGGCGAGGGCCGCAAGGTGGCCGCAGGCTGCAGTTTCGTCGCAGATTACCTCCGCGACCATCCGGAGAACCGGGACATCATGGCGTGAGCGGACCGTAGAACTACTGAACGCAACGATTGACGTCTTGGCCTTAACCCCATGGCTACCCGGATGGATCAGCAATCCCCCGCCGAACAGACAACCAGACCAATGGGGAGAGGCTCATGTTCATCACGGCCATTTTCGACATTCTCAAGCGCTACGTCCATTACCGCACGCAGCTCGCCTATGTTGACCAGCTCGACGAGAGGACGCTGCGCGATATCGGTTTCAACCGCGATCAGTTGCATGCCGAGGCCTGGCGGCGCGCGGGCTTCGTGCTCGCCTGAGATCGTTCTGCAGCATCGTCAGCAAGACCAATATCCGAGACGACGAAGGCCCGCACGATGGCGGGCCTTTCGCTTTGTTGTGGGCAGCGGCACAGCCTCAGTGCTTGATCTCCGGCGGAAGCTTGCCACCATTGGCCGCGAGTTTACTCATGACCTGCTTGTGCAGCCAGACATTCATGCTGGCGGAGTCATTGGTGTCGCCGCTGTAACCGAGTTCCTTGGCCAGCTCCTTGCGCGCCGCGAGGCTCGAATCGATGTCGAGCGCCTTCATCAGGTCGACGATCGAGGTCCGCCATTCCAGCTTCTCGTGCTTGGCGGCGGCGGCCTTGTCGACGATCGCAGCCACGTCGACACTTTGCGGCGCAGCAGCGGGAGCCGAGGTCGGAGCCGCAGCCGGGCTGCCGGCCGGCGCGGTGCCACCTGCAGCCGGGGCGCCGCCGCCGGCCGGCGCGGCCTCGGCATGATGGCCGAAAATCGCGCCCATGATCTTTCCGAAAACGCTCATCAATGGCTCCCAATGGATAGTGATCGAATGAAGAACTCGGCCCGCGGTGTTCCGTTGCGGATTAGCCCGCATAAGCTCATCCGCCAGCCGCGACGTCCTGCCAACGCGGACATCGCGACGAATGTGAAGCTTACCCAAGGCGGAATGACGGCGGAATGACTTTGTCCGGGGATGCTCACTTTCGTTGGTCGCAGATGCCGCTTGAATGCACCGCGACATTCACAACTCTCACCGAGGCGTGAGTAGGCGCCGCGGTGATCACGATTATGCTCATCACTTCCGTTCGCGAATGGCCGTCCCGGGGTTCGTCGCGTCTGGCCATCCGCGATCCGTCCAACGACAAGCGCAACCCGGCCTGCGTGGTTGGGAAGCGCCCATGAGGCACGAGGGAGCGAACGACGATGGCCACTTATCACAGCAATGTCGCTGCACATGTTCGGCCCGCCGACGAGGTGGCGGCCGAGATCACGATTCGCACGATCGATTTGTCCAGCCTGATGCGCGCGCTGCGGCTCGGCTGGGACGACTTCAAGGCGGTGCCGAGCCACGCCGTGATGCTGTGCGCCATCTACCCGGTGCTCGGCCTGGTGCTGGCCCGCGCCGTGTTCGGCTATGCGGTGCTGCCGCTGCTGTTCCCGCTGGCGGCGGGCTTCGCCCTGCTCGGCCCATTCGCCGCGCTCGGTCTGTATGAGCTTTCGAGCCGGCGCGACCGCGGCGAGGAGGCCAGCGCCTGGGATGCGTTCGAAGTGCTGCGCTCGCCGTCCTTCGGCTCGATGCTCGGGCTCGGCACCCTGCTGCTGGCGCTATTCGTCACCTGGGTGGCAACGGCACAGGCGATCTATGTCGCGGTGTTCGGCTATGGCGGCGCCGCCGGGGTCGGTGAGTTCCTTCAGCGCGTCGTCACCACGCCGCAAGGGTGGTGGCTGATGGCCGTCGGCTGCGGCGCCGGCTTCCTGTTCGCGCTGCTCGCGCTGTGTCTCAGCATCGTGTCATTTCCGTTGATGCTGGATCGTCACGCCGGCGCCCTCGAAGCGATCGTCACCTCGCTGCGTGTGGCGGCGCGCAACCCGGTTCCGGTCGCGGCCTGGGGCCTCATCGTGGCCGTGCTGCTCGTCGCCGGAACGATCCCGTTCTTCCTCGGGCTCGCCGTGGTCATTCCGGTGCTTGGCCACGCCACCTGGCATCTCTATCGCGAGGCCATCGCGATCCATCCCGACGCCGCCCGCATCGTGCCGCCGGCGCCGCGCGGATCCAAGCCCGCCGCCGACTTCCCGGCCAACCTGTTCCCGTGGCGTTCGCGTGACCGGATGTGACAACCATCGCTCGACCGTCGACGGCCGCCGCTCTGCGGCGGCCGCGGCGGAGAGCGTCCGACGGCTTCGGTCAGCCACCAAGCAACCATACTCACGACAAACCAACGGCAAGTTGACTGAAGGGCCTTGCTGCCGCCGCGGTCATGCCCGACATGATCGGTTCCGCACATGCTTTTTCAGACCATTGCCGTTCAGGTGTTTCGATGATTCGTCGCGTCCTCTCCGCCGCCGCCCTCTGTGCTGCTGTGATGACAAATTGCGCGTCGGCGCAGTCTGCGGTCCCCTGTGGGACCGGCAATTTCGATGCGTGGCTGGCGGAGTTCAAGACCGAGGCCGCCGCCAAGGGCATTTCGCAGAACGCCATCAACGCCGCGCTCACCGGCGTGACCCCTGATCAGAGCGTGCTCAATCGCGACCGCGGCCAGAAAGTCTTCAGCCAGACCTTCGAGGAGTTTTCCGGCCGCATGGTGCCGCCGCGCCTGACCCGCGGCTCCAACATGATGAAGCAGTACGGCTCGGTGTTGTCCCGCATCGAGCAGACCTATGGCGTGCCCGGCGAGGTGCTGGTGGCGATCTGGGGATTGGAGACGGATTTCGGCGTCAATGTCGGCAAGTTCCCGACCATCCGCGCGCTGGCGACCTTGGCCTATGATTGCCGCCGGGCTGAGCAATTCCGCGGCGAACTGCTGGATGCGCTGCGCATCGTCGACCGCGGCGATCTCCAGCCGGCCGAGATGCGCGGAGCCTGGGCCGGCGAGATCGGACAGACGCAGTTCATGCCCTCGTCCTGGATCAAATACGCGGTCGATTTCGACGGCAATGGCCGCCGCGACCTGATCCGCAGCGCGCCCGACGTGCTCGCCTCCACCGCCAATTATCTGAAAGGCTACGGCTGGCAGAAGGGCAAGGATTGGGAGCCGGGCAGTCCCAATTTCGCGGTCATCCAGCAATGGAACAAGAGCGACGTCTACGCCCGGACGATCGCGACCTTCGCGACGCAACTGGCGCGGGCTCCATAGTCATAAGCCGTCGTCCCAGAAAACAATGAGGCCGATCGCACTGTCGCGATCGGCCGATCGTTGGCGAGACCGAGCTGCGCCGCGTTACTTGGCCATCCCGGCCTGCATCGCCTTGGTCAGATGCACGCTGCAGGCCGCCATCTTGCCGCTCAGCAGCGCGTCCTGGGCCGCCGCAATCTCCCGCTGCGCGGTGTACCGCGCATCGCCGTCGGCCATGCCCTCGATCGCCGTCTCGGTCTTTTCCAGATTGGCCCCGCTGCAGCCGGCGCCATGCATCTTGGCCGCCTGGGCCGGTCCAACCGCAACAACTGCCGCAGTGATGAGCGCGGCCCCCAACAGTTTGCTGTTCATTGTTCTTCCTCGCTGGTGCGACGGCATCATTGCCGAAGACGCGACATTATGTCGCACCATCGTGATGTCGGGCGAAATGACATCACCGCGATCGGCTCGTGAACTATCCTACGCTTCTAAAAATGAATAACAATTCATATTGATTCACCCATGCGTTCGGGGATGTGACGAGAGGAGCCCACGCCATGATAGTTTCACCATTAGGCCGGTATCCCTCGATACGCCAAATCGAACGAACGATCGAGAATCCGCATGAATACGGAGTTTTTACAGTACGCATAGGTGCTAGGCGCCCTTGCCCGATTCTTACTCGACCGTTACCCGAGCTATGCGCCGGCGGTTTAGCTGCATCGCAACATCGACGCTTCCGCACCGCAACAATCTCTTCTATGTTCATTTCAACGATGAGGTTCCAGCGAAGAACTGAATCGCGAACTAAAGGAGATTTCTCATGTTGCTCTCGCTCATCCGCATGATCCAGGCGTTCCGTGAGTATCAGCGCAACGTTGCCGAGCTGTCGCAGCTCAGCGATCGCGAACTCGCCGACATCGGTCTCGACCGTTCGGACATTCCGCGCGTTGCTGCCGGTCAGTACAACGGCTGATCAGCCTGCTTCCGATCCCTACCGGACATCGCCCGCCTCGCTGCGGGCGTTGCCGTTTTTGGGGCGCCCCTTGACACAGGCGCCCGGTTTCTTGCGCTGAATCGCACAGTTGCATTTGCAGCCGCCGGGAAAAGCGCTACCTGTCCCGCGCATGACAGGGACCAAATCATCTTCGAATACCGTTCACGTGATCGGCGCCGGGCTGGCCGGATCCGAGGCTGCGTGGCAGCTCGCGGAAGCGGGTGTGGACGTCGTTCTGCACGAGATGCGGCCGGACCGCATGACCGAGGCGCATCGGACTGCGACGCCGGCAGAGCTTGTCTGCTCCAACTCGTTCCGTTCGGACGATGCCGCCAACAACGCCGTCGGCCTGCTTCATGCCGAGATGCGCCGCTTGGGCTCCCTCATCATGCGCGCGGCCGACGCAAACCAGGTTCCGGCCGGCGGAGCGCTGGCGGTCGACCGTGAGGGCTTTTCGGCAGCCGTGGCCGCCGCTCTGAACGGGCATCCGCGGATCGAACTGCGGCGCGGCGAGATCACCGGCCTGCCGCCTTCCGACTGGGACAATGTCATCATCGCCACCGGCCCCCTCACCTCTCAGCCGCTGGCCGAAGCGATTCGCGACCTGACCGACGAGACCGCGCTCGCCTTCTTCGATGCCATCGCGCCGATCGTGCACAGGGACACGATCGACATGTCCAAAGCCTGGTTCCAGTCGCGCTACGACAAGGTCGGCCCCGGTGGCACCGGCGCCGACTACATCAACTGCCCGATGACCAAGGACCAGTACGACACATTCGTTGCGGCCCTGCTCGCCGGCGAGAAGACCGACTTCAAGGACTGGGAGACCAACACGCCCTATTTCGACGGCTGCCTGCCGATCGAGGTGATGGCCGAGCGCGGCCATGAGACGCTGCGCCATGGTCCGATGAAGCCGGTCGGCCTGACCAATCCGCACAACCCGACAGTCAAGCCGCATGCCATCGTGCAGCTGCGCCAGGACAACAAGCTCGGCACGCTCTACAACATGGTCGGCTTCCAGACGAAGCTGAAATACGGCCCGCAACAGCAGATCTTCCGCACCATCCCCGGGCTCGAGAACGCCGAATTCGCGCGGCTCGGTGGCCTGCATCGCAACACGTTCCTCAACTCGCCGAAATTGCTCGATGCGCAGCTGCGTCTGCGCGCTCAGCCGCGGCTTCGTTTTGCCGGCCAGATGACGGGCTGCGAGGGCTATGTCGAGTCGGCCAGCATCGGTCTCATCGCCGGATTGTACGCGGCTGCGGAAGCGCGCGGCACAGGCCTGTCGCCGCCCCCCGCCACCACCGCGCTCGGCGCCCTGCTCGGCCACATCACCGGCGGGCATATCGAGACGATCGACGGCGCGACGCGCTCCTTTCAGCCGATGAACATCAATTTTGGCCTGTTCCCACCATTGGCGGTGGCGCCGACCCGAAAGCCCGATGGCAGCCGATTGAAGGGCAATGAGAAGACCGTCGCGAAGAAGCAGGCGCTGAGCGCCCGCGCGCTGGCAGATCTCGATGGCTGGATCGCCGAACACCTGCGCGTCGCCGCGGCTGCATGAGAGTGCGATGAGCTTGCCGAAGACTGACTCTGCCCTGCTGTCAGCGCGCTGGAGCGAGGGCGTCCTGCTCAAACGCGACGTGTTCTCGACGGTCGAGCGCGGCCGCTTCAAGAGCGATGCCGGCGAGGTCGACGCGGTGCTGCGCCGGCTCGACGAGGTGCCATGGTGGTCGTTCGTGCTGGCGCGCCATTTGTTCGCCCGCGAGCGCAAGGCGCTGATGCGCGCGAAGGGCCTCAATGCCGGTCCCGACCTGCTGTGGGCGGGCGACCGGGCGCTGGTGCGCGGCTTCATCAACGGCGTGGCGCTGCATCTGGCCAAGCCGCACGGCAACGTCGCCTATTTCCGTTCGGCCAAGCAGATGATGCGCCGGCTGCATCGCGCCGGCATCACCCACAACGACCTCGCCAAGGAGCAGAATTGGCTGGTCGGCCATGACGGCCATTGCTACGTGACCGACTTCCAGCTCGCCGCATGCTTCTCGCGCCGGAGCCGCCTGTTCCGGATCGCGGCCTATGAGGACCTCCGTCATCTCCTCAAGCACAAGCGCAGCTACGCGCCCGAGGCGCTGACGCCACGAGAGCGCAAGATCCTGGCGCGCAAATCGCTGTTCGCGCGGGTCTGGCTGATGACGGGCAAGAAGGTCTACCGCGCGATCACCCGCGGCATCTTCAATTTCACCGACCGCGAGGGCGGTGGACGGCGCCTCGTGAACGATGCGCCGGTGCTGATGGACATGATCCGCAAGAACCCGGCCGTGCGCGACGCTGCGATCGTCGCCTTCGCGGATCGCCGGACCGGCGTCGGCCTCTATGCCTTCGTCGAGGCGGAGCAGCCTGGGCTCGAAGCTCAGTTGCAGAGCGAGCTGGCATCCGCCAAGGGGCCGAAGCCGCCGGAGCATATTCAGGTCGTCCATGCGCTGCCACGCGACGCCAGCGGCAGGCCGCGCACCGAGCTGCTGCAGCTGGTTGCAATGAACCAGATCGACCTGATCGAGCCGATGATCACGAGCGACAGCGACCGCGCGTTCCTCAAGGACATCCTCGACTCCCGAAAGAACCTGCGCGATCGATTCAATTTCGAGGCAGACCTGAAGCTGCCCTCGGCCTGAGCGGCGAAACTTCGCGGTTCTTCCGCTATAATCTGCCGAGCAACGCCATCCGTTGGGAGGATCTGGCCATGAATGTTGAGACCCGCATGCCCCCGGCCGCTCGGTCAGCCAATATCGAGATTGTTCCGACGGACCGGTCGTTGGGAGCCGAGATCCGCAATGTCGATCTCCGGCAACTGGACGACGCGGCCTTCGCCGCCGTGCTTCGCGCCTTCCACACTCATTCCGTACTGCTGGTCCGCGGACAACACCTGTCCGACCAGGATCTGATCGCCTTCAGCCGCCGCTTCGGCGATCTCGACTGGGCGCCAGTGCAGGAGAATGGCCGGCGCTTCGTCGAGGGCCTCCCGGAAATCTATATCGTCTCGAATGTGAAGGTGAACGGCGAGGCGATCGGCAGCCTCGGCGCAGGCGAGGCCGTGTGGCACACTGACATGTCCTATCTCGAGACGCCGCCGATCGCGAGCGCGCTCTATGCGCTGGAGATTCCTCCCGTCGGCGGCAACACCTCGTTCTGCAGCATGTACGCGGTCTACGACGCGCTGCCGACCGAACTGAAGCATCGCATCGCGGATCTCAAGATCAAGCACGACGGCACCTACAACAGCGGCGGCTTCGTGCGGCAGGGCGTGACGCCGACGGATGATCCGCGGAGCTCGCCGGGCGCTGTGCATCCGCTGGTCTGTACGCATCCGGATTCCGGCCGGCAGATGCTGTATCTCGGCCGCCGGCGCAACGCCTATCTGGTCGGCCTGGAGCTCGCCGAGTCGGAAGCGCTGCTTGATGAATTATGGACCTATGTCGCGCGCCCGGAGTTCGCCTGGGAGCACGTCTGGCAGGTTGGCGATCTCGTCATCTGGGACAACCGCTCCACGATGCATCGACGCGATCCGTTCGACGATCAGGCGCGGCGAATCATGCACCGAACCCAGATCAAGGGAACAGAGCGCCCGCAGTGATTCGCTCGCGCGCCAGATCTGCATGATCAGGCATCGCATTGCCTGCAAATGAATTGCAGGTTGCTCGATATTTCCTCGCGCGTCGCCTTGAAGCGTCCAATTTCCGACTCAGAGCGGCAGACTGTGCCGACAATCGGCAGATCGTGCCGCGATCCTTCCGCGAATTGCCTCCGAGCCGAAACACCCCCGACAAATTACAGTGATTGATTTGCGGGGCTGGTGAAACTTGGGAGATGGCACAAGTGAGTCTCAGAAGCAACGCTGCCCGGAACGCAGAAAGCGGCCTCATCCAGGTCATCCCGATGGGAAAGGCGCTCGGTGCCGAGGCCTGCAATGTCGATCTCAAATCGTTCGACGATTGGGCATTCGCGTCCTTCATGCGCGCGCTGCTCAAGCATCAGGTCCTGCTGGTCCGCGGTCAGCGTCTCAGCGAGCGCGACATCGCGGTATTCAGCCGTCGCTTTGGCCATGCCGATCTCGCCTACACGTCGCCCAGCACTTTGTCGGGGGACAGGCTGACATTCTGCAGCCTGTACGCAGCCTATGATGCGCTTTCGCCGGCACTGCGCAGCCGCGTCGCTCATTTGAAGATTCGTCATCTGGCCGCCGAAGCGAACGGTTGTCACACCACCTTCGCCAGCGCAGTTCATCCGCTGGTTGCTCCGCATCCCGACACCGGCCGGTCGATGCTGGCGCTCGGACACCGCCATCACGCCATCATTGCCGGACTCGACCGCGCCGAATCGGACGCGCTGCTCGACGATCTCTGGCAGATCGCGGAGCGGCCCGAATTCACCTGGGCTCACACCTGCCGTCCGGGCGACTTCGTTGTGTGGGACACGCGCTGCACGATCCACCGGCGCGAGGCTTCGGACCTGCCGAGGCTCTGGCACAGTCCCCCGCTCTGGAACGCGCTGTCGACTGTTTGAACGATGATCCGGAGATGGGAACCAGTCTCCGGACCAATCGGGCTCAACAGTGACGTGCGCCTTGAGGTCAGCGCTCCCGAAAGGCCGGCGATCGCGCGGCGCGCCACAGCGTCCAGAGCGTTGCCAGACGCGAGCGGAGCTGCGGCTGGAATGGATCGGCGTCGATGCGGCGCTCCGCCCGCACCAGATCGCGGCTGACGAGCGCGAGCGGCAGCAGCACCGGTCGCACCCCGCCTGGCGCCTCGCGCGCCAGTTCCAGCGTGTGATCGAGATGCTGCCGGGCCTGCCCACGCAGCTCGGCCAGCATGGCCCGGATCACCGGCGTGGCCTTGGCAGCGAACACCTGCTCCTGGCCGAGCCCATGCCGGGCGAGGAGATCGAGCGGAATGAACAACTGCCGGCGGGCGGCATCCCGGGGCAACGAGGCGATCAGGTGCAGGATGCCTTGGGCAAGTCCGGCATGATGAGCGAGATGATCGATGTCGGCCACCGCGCCAACGACGATCCGTGCAGCCAGCGCGAACAGCGCTCCGCGCGTGTCGCCGAGATAGCCATCCAATGCGGCCATCGTGGGCATCGGATCGTTGTAGAGATCGAACTGATGCTCGTCGATCAGGCGTGTGAGGCGATCGACCGGAAGGGCGAAGCGCTGCACCGTCAACAGCAGTTCAGCGGCGACGGGATTGCCTTCGACACCGCCATGTTCCTGGCCTGTCAGCGTATCGTGCCACCATTGCAGGCGTAGCTCGCCCGGCAGCGGCTGTGACACGACATCGCGAATCCGGGTTACCTCGACATTGAAGGCGTAGAGCGACAGCAACGCACGCCGGATCTCCGGCGCAACGAACAGCGTCGACGCGTAACGATCGAAATCATGCTCGCGGACGAGGCTGGCGCAGAACGCAGCGTCGGTGCTGGCGCTGGTTTCGCTCATGGCACGGCAATGAGCGCAGCGGCCACACGCCGCCGCTCGCCGATCATGACATTGTAGGTGCGGATCGCGGGCCCGGTCTGCATCGCATCAAGCACGATACCGACACCGCGCAGCGCCGTGCGCAACGGCGCCGGCGGAATCCAGACCTCGGTGCCGGTTCCCACGATGAGCGTGTCGATCTTGTTGGCGGCATCGAAGACCCGCTGCAGCGCATAGCGGTCGATCTGGCTCGGCTGGGTGACGTCCCAGGCCCAGATCGAATCCGGCAGGCACAACAGCGAGCCGCGATGCGACATGTCTGCAAAGGCGAAACCGCCTTTGCCATAGCCGTCGATCGACGCCGATCGCGGAAAGTGTGGAGCGTCCCCGGAAGCCGCCATGCAAGACCAACCTTTCAGCCCCGATCCGGGTCCAATGGCTGGCGTCCCATCAAGGCTTCTTCTTCGGCTCGTCGACCTGATCGCCGCGCACGGTTCCCACGCCGAGATAGATCAGGATCGGCGCCGCGATGAAGATCGAGGTGTAGGTGCCGACCAGCACGACGCCGAACATCATGACGGCGGTGAAGCTGTGGATCGCGGTGCCGCCGAACAGCAGCAGCGCCAGCAGCGCCAGGGTCACCGTGACGTGGGTGATGATCGAGCGCGACAGCGTCGAGTTGATCGATTCGTTGAGCAGCTGCGGCATCGGCATCTTCTTGTAGCGCCGCAGCATCTCGCGGATCCGGTCGTAGATGACGACGGTGTCGTTGAGCGAGTAGCCGAGAATGGTCAGCAGCGCCGCGATGCTGGTGAGGTCGAAATCGACCTGGCTGATCGACATGAAGCCGATCGTCAGCACGATGTCGTGGACGTTGGCGATCATGGCGCCGAGCGCGAACTGCCATTCGAACCGGAACCAGAGATAGATCAGGATCGACACGATCGCGAGCATCAGGCCGAGCATGCCCATCGCCAGCAGTTCGCCCGACACGCGCGCACCGAGCACCTCGACGCGGCGATAATCGACCGTATCGCCCAGTGCGCCGCGCACCTTGTTGACGGCCTCCTGCTGCGCGCTGTCGCCGCCCGGTTGCGCGGCGAAGCGGATCAGGACATCCGCCGGACCGCCGAACTGCTGCAGCTGGACCTCGCCGAGATTGAGCTTGGACAGCTCGCTCCGCATGCTGGCAATGTCGGCAGTCCCCGATTTCGCGCGGACTTCGAGCAGCGTGCCGCCCTTGAAATCGATGCCGAAGTTCAAGCCGTGCGTGAAGAACAGCACAATGGCAATGATCGACAGCGTCGCCGAGATCGGGAAACTGATGCGGCGGAACTGCGTGAAATCGAAATGCGTATCGTCGGGGACGATGCGCAGCGACGGCAGCAGGCCGAGCGCGCTGACCACCGTCAGCACCGCGATCAGGATGCCAAGCCCGATAAGAACCCAGTGTGTCACAGTAGCTCCTAGATTGGCACGCTTTGCGGCCGCTTCCACCGCACCCACCACGCGACGATCAGACGCGTCAGCGTGAAGGCGGTGAAGACCGTGGTGAGGATGCCGACGCCCAAGGTCACGGCGAAGCCGCGCACCGGGCCGGTGCCGATGTAGAACAGCACGGCGGCGGCGATGAAGGTCGTGATGTTGGAGTCGAGAATGGTCGCCAGCGCGCGCTTGAAGCCGGCGTCGATCGCCGAGATGGCGTTGCGGCCGCCGCGCAGCTCCTCGCGGATGCGCTCATAGATCAGCACGTTGGAGTCCACGGCGATGCCGACCGTCAGCACGATGCCGGCGATGCCCGGCAAGGTCAGCGTCGCATTCAAAAGCGACAGCACGCCGAAGATCATGGCGACGTTGATGATGACGGCGATGTTGGCGAACACGCCGAACAGCCGGTAGGTCACCAGCATGAACACGATGACCAGGATCGAGCCGACATAGGAGGCGAGCTCGCCCTTGGCGATCGAATCGGCGCCGAGGCCCGGACCGACGGTGCGCTCCTCGATCACTGTCAGCGGCGCCGGCAACGCGCCGGCGCGCAGCAGGATCGCAAGCTCATTGGCGGACTGCACGGTGAAATTGCCGGAGATCTGGCCCGAACCGCCGGTGATCGGTTCGCGGATGACCGGCGCCGAGATCACCTTGTTATCGAGCACGATCGCGAAGGGCTGCCCGACATTCTCGGTGGTCGCCTGCGCGAATTTGCGCGACCCGGCCGAGTTGAAGCGGAAGGTCACGATCGGCTCGTTGGTGCGCTGGTCGAAGCCGGTCTGCGCGTCCGAGAGATCACCGCCGGAGACCAGCACCTGCTTCTTAACGACATAGGGCTGGTTGGGCGGCGATGCGCTCTGCAGGACTTCGGAATCCGGCGGCACCCGCCCCTGCAACGCCTGGTCGGGCGGCACCGAGGTGTCGACCATGCGGAATTCCATCTTCGCGGTCTTGCCGAGCAGATCCTTGAGCTGAGTGGGATCCTGCAGGCCGGGAACCTGCACCAGGATGCGGTCGGTGCCCTGGCGCTGGATGACCGGCTCTACGGTACCGAGTTCGTTGACGCGGCGCTCGACGATCTGGATCGACTGCTCGATGGTCTGGCGGATGCGTTCGGTGATCGCGGCCTGCGGAATCGTCAGTCGGATGAGGCCGCCGCCGGCATCGCTGACCTCGAGGCTGCGTTGGCCGCTGGAGCCCAGCAGGCCGCCGAGTGGCTGGGAGAGCTCACGCAATTTGGACAATGCGGTCGGAGCGTCCGTGTCCTTGGTGATCCGGACCTCGACGCCGTCTCCCCGGCTCACCAGCCCCGTATAGCCGATCTTGGCATCGCGGAGCGTCCGACGAACGTCGTCCCGCACGGCATCGAGCCGCTCCTTCTTGACGAAGTTGGAGTCGACTTCGAGCAGCAGATAAGAGCCGCCCTGCAGGTCTAGACCGAGAACGATATGGCGTTGCGCCCAGGCCGGCCAAGTCTTGACCGTCGCTTCGGGGAAGAAGTTGGGCACCGCGCACAGGCACACCACGAGCGCCGTGAGAATGATGCCCAGCGCCTTCCACCGCGTGAAATACAACATGGAGGTTGTCCATAAGGGCCGAGCCGGCCCGAAAATCAGAACATCAGACGAAGATCAGACCGCCGGCCGGATTGGCGCCGGCAAGCCTGAACTCAACTCGCCGCCTTCTCGTCCTTGGCGTCGGCCTTGGCCGGCTCGCCCTTGGTGCGCACGCCCGTGATCATTTGGCGCATCTGGCGCACGCGGACGCCGTCGGCAATCTCGAACTCGACCTGATCGTCGTCGACGACCTTGGTGACCTTGCCGACCAGGCCGCCCTGGGTCACGATCGTGTCGCCGCGGCGGACGTTCTTGACCAAGTCGGCGTGCTCTTTGACCTTCTTCTGCTGCGGCCGCAGGATCAAGAAGTACATGATCACGAAGATCAGCGCGAAGGGCAGCAGCGACATCAGCATGCTGTTGGTGTCACCAGCGCCGGCGGCCTGGGCATAGGCAGGGGTAATCAGCATGCGGTCGATCCTCGTGGGCCAGTGCCCGGTGAGACAGGAATAGCCGGCGAACCGCGGCGGTCAGCGCGGGCCGGCCTTTGTGAATTTGGCGCGGAATATAGCGGCCGTGGTCCCAATAGCAAGGCGCAGAGCCCCTTCATTTCCTTGGCTTGCGGCCGCCGGCGCGGCCCGATATGGCTGCCCCATCAGGAACTTGCAGCATGCCGAAAAAACCAGCCAAAGCCCCGTCCCCCGCCTCCGCCAAAACCGTGCTCAGAGCGCTCGCCAAGCGTCCCAAGGCCGCAGTGCAAAAGCCTGCAAAAGTCGCGGCAAAACGTCCCGGCGGCCCTGCTCCCGCCGACACGCGGGAGCGGATCGCCACGGCGCTGGAGGCGATTGCGGCGCATCTGGCAGCCACCCGTACCGCGGCGGCGCCGGCACTGGATCTGAATGCGGCCGACGCCTTCGTCTGGCATCCGGACGGCCGGCTCTCGACCGTGCCGCGCGTCAGTCGCGTCGAGATCGATCTGCTCAAGGGCATCGACCGGATGCGCGACATCCTGATCGAGAACACCGAGCGCTTCGCCAACGGCCTGCCCGCCAACAACGCGCTGCTATGGGGTGCGCGCGGCATGGGCAAGTCCTCTCTGGTGAAGGCCGCCCACGCCAGCATCAACGCCACCCGCAAGCCGGCCGACCGGCTGAAGCTGATCGAGATTCACCGCGAGGACATCGAGAGCCTGCCGGCCCTGATGGACATCCTGCGCGCGGCGCCGTTCCACTTCATCGTGTTTTGCGACGATCTCTCTTTCGACGGCAATGATGCCTCCTACAAGTCGCTCAAGGCTGTGCTCGAAGGCGGCATCGAAGGCCGCCCCGAGAACGTCATCCTCTACGCGACGTCGAATCGGCGCCATCTGCTCGCCCGCGAGATGATCGAGAACGAGCGCTCCACCGCCATCAATCCGGGGGAAGCCGTCGAGGAAAAAGTATCGCTGTCGGATCGCTTCGGCCTGTGGCTCGGCTTCCACCGCTGCAGCCAGGACGAATACCTTGCAATGGTCAGAGGCTATTGCAGCCATTTCGCCATCAAGGTGGATGATGAGGCGCTGGAGCGCGAGGCGCTGGAATGGGCGACCACGCGCGGCTCGCGGTCCGGCCGTGTCGCCTGGCAATTCACGCAGGATCTGGCAGGTCGTCTCGGCGTAAGGCTGAGCGCGAAATAGCAATCTCGGTTGTCATCCCGCGCAGGCCGTGGGAGGCACACCGCCTCGATCTCAAAATTGGGATGCCCCGCGCAGGCGGGCATGCAGTGCGCCGGGACGTTCATGCGTCCCGAGCAGCCGGTGTCTACTAAGCCGTCCGCCTGCGCGGACGATGACAGTTTCCCAGAGGCGACAGCTCGCCGGCCTCACGCCCCGTTGAGGAATTGCAGCGGGTCAACCGGCGACGATCCCTTGCGGATCTCGAAGTGGAGCTGCGGCGATCCGACCTCTCCCGATTGACCCGACTTGGCAATGACCTGGCCGCGCTTGATCGGATCACCGCGCTTCACCATCAGCTCACTCGCATGGGCATATGCGGTGACATAGCCGTTGGAATGCCGCACCAGGACCAGATTGCCATATCCCTTCAGCTCGTTGCCGGCATAGGCCACGACGCCATCCTCGGCGGCCTTCACCGGCGTGCCCTCCGGCACTGCGATGTTGATGCCATCGTTGGATTTGCCGTTGGTCTTGGCGCCGTAGCTCGTGATCACCTTGCCCCGTGCCGGCCAGCGGAAGGTCGGCAGCGAGCTGGTGGTCTCGGCCGGGCGCGCCGGCTCCTCCTCTTTCTCAGGCGCCGGATTGGCCTGCGCCAGCCGAGCGGTCTGGACCGGACCCGCCGCCGCCACCCGGGTGGTCGGCGCCGGGGCCGGCACGGTCGCAACCGCCTGGGGAACGGTTGCGACCGGAGCCACGGGTGCAGCCACAGCAGCGGCCTTGGCAGGGACGGTCAGCCTGGCACCAAGCTTCAAGGGCGAAGCCTGATCGAGATTGTTGGCGCGGGCGAGCTCGGCCGGCGTCAGATGGTTCTGGCGCGCGATGCTGGCAAGCGTCTCGCCGCGATTGACGAAATGCACGGTGGACGGGGCCGTGGCTGCTGCAACCGCCACCGGCTTCGGCGCGACCGGCGCCGCAGCCACGGGCGTCGCGACGGGCTGAGCCGCCGGCGCTGCAGCGACCGCGCCCGGATGCGGAATGATCAGCTGCTGCCCCGGCGACAGCGCGCGCGGGCCCTTGTAGCCATTGGCCGCAAGGATCTCAGCCGGGCTCACCCGGTAGCGCTTGGCCAGGATCTCGAGCGTATCGCTGGTCCCGACGATGATCTTGGTGCCTCCCGTCGGACGCGCCGCGGCAACCGAGCGAGGCGGCACGGCCCCCGTGGTCTCGAGCTGCGGCTGCGCCGGCGGCGCATAGGAATGGGTCGGCTGGGCGTAAGCCGGTTGCGGCGCTGCCGCCGGGACCGCCGCCGGCGGCACATAGGACGCAACGCCGCGCCCGCCGCCCGACACGCCTCCAGACCCGCCGCCGGATGGATAGGATTGCGGCGTGGCGACCGCCGGCGGCGGCAGCGCCGAGGACGAATAAGTGGGGGCCGGCGCAGGTGCGGGCGTGTATTGCTGAGCGACCGGCTGATGCTGCCGCGGGGGCGCCTGCACCGAACCGGTGGCGTCGGAGGCGAAGGGATTCGAAAAGGGATTTTGCGCTTGCGACAGCCGCGTCGACATATCGGCGCTGCAGCCGGCAACGCCGAATGACATCAGCGCCAGCGCCGCGAACTGCGGCAGGCGGCGCGAGCGAGGCAACTCGACGATAGCGGGCATGGTTACTCACTCGTACGCAACAAACAACGAATTTGAGTAAACACAGCCGCGGTAAATAAGCGCTTAAGCCGCGAATAAAGCGTTGTGCGGCCTGCTGATCCGCTGCCTCAAAGTTCGCGTGCAATCCCCGGAATAGCCGGCACAAATCGCACGTCGACGAGCTCTTTCCGGTCGAAATGATCGCCCGTCCGCGTGACCCGCACCAGCGTCTGCACCCCGTGTTGCGGTCCCACTGGCGCGATCAGGATACCGTCCGGCTCCAGCCGGTCGAGCAGGCTCTGTGGAATCTGGTCCATCGCCGCGGTGACGATGATACGGTCGAATTGGCCGGCCCCTGGGGGCAGCGCATAACCGTCGCCCAGCATGACCTCGACATTGAAGCAGTTGAGCTTCTCCAGCCGCTCCCGCGCCTTGTCGGCCAACGTGCGGAATCGCTCCACCGTCAGGACGTTGGCGCACAGACGCGACAAGATCGCCGCCTGGTATCCCGACCCGGTGCCGATCTCGAGCACGCGGTGATTCTTCTGCAGCTTCAGCTGCTCGGTCATGTAGGCGACGACGAAAGGCTGGCTGATGGTCTGTCCGCAGGCGATCGCCATCGCGCTGTCGCGATAGGCCTCGGCCCGATCAGCCGGCAGAACGAACTCCTCCCGCGGCACCTCCTCCATCGTGCGCAGGACCGCCTGGTCGCTAATTCCCCGCCGACGCAGCGTCAGCTGGAACATCATCTTCTCGGGCGGGGCAGTCGGAGGCATTCGTGCTGTCGCTTGTTGGGCCGGCGTCAATTTAGACGTCGCCTTGACGTCGCGCACCGTTTTTCCTCACGACCCGACACAACCACGGGTGCCCTGCCGGTCGCGAACCGAAAATCCGTTCCCCCTCGGAGGAACCAAGTCCGGTCGGGCGTGTTGACCGTCGAAGGCGAATTTGCCCGCGCCGCAGGGCCGCGACCAGCAAGGACCACGCAGTTGACGTTGCGCATCGACCCGGTATTTGCGAGCGTCACATCAGGTATGGGCAAGGACTGACATCATGACTGCACCGCGGCCGCCACGCGGCTCTGTGTTTCTGGTTGAAGACGAAGTCATGATTCGGATGATGGTGGCCGACATGCTTGAAGAGCTCGGCTACACCGTGGCGGCTGAAGCCGGCGAAATCGGCGAGGCGATGCGGCTTGCCGAGAGCACCTATTTCGACGTCGCGATCCTGGACGTCAACGTCAACGGCAAGGTCATTTCCCCGGTCGCCGACGTGATCAGGGGGCGCAACCGCCCCTTCATCTTCGCAACGGGCTATGGCTCGTCCGGCCTCCCCGAAGAGTATCGCGATCGCCCGGCTCTGCAGAAGCCGTTCCAATTGGAGACGCTGGGCAAGGCCATCGAGCAGGCCCTGCGGGGCGCCGCCCCTCAGGGCTCGACCTCAGCCTAGGATCGTCGTGAGCTTGCCGGAGAACGCCTCGTCGGTCCGGTCGAGGCGGAGCGGCGTCACCGACACGTAACGGGCCGCCAAAGCGGCAAGATCCGTCCCCTCGTCCGGAACATCGAGAGCTGCAGCGCGATCGAAGCCGATCCAGAAGTAGGGATTGCCACGGCCGTCGCGCCGTTCGTCGACCTTCAGGAAGCCGAGATTGCGCTTGCCCTGGCGGGTGACGACGATACCCTTGACCTCATCCGGCGCGCAGGCCGGGAAATTCACATTGATCACCGTGTTCCTGGGCACGCCGGCTTCGAGCACCTTGCGCACGATCTGCGGCCCGAATTTCAGGGCGGTGTCCCAGGACGGCTTGTCACGGGTGGCGATGCTGAACTCCTGAGAGAGCGCAAAGGAGGGCAAGCCGAGAATGGTCCCTTCGAGCGCGCCGGCGATGGTCCCGGAATAGACGACGTCTTCGGCGACGTTGCGTCCCTTGTTCACCCCCGACAGCACCAGATCGGGCAGCTTGGCCCCGAGGATATGCCGGGCGCCCATGATGACGCAGTCGGTCGGCGTGCCGCGCACGGCAAAGTGCCGCGGACCGACCTCGCGCAGCCGCAGCGGATCATTGAGCGAGAGCGAATGCGACACGCCGCTCTGGTCGAGCTCGGGAGCGACGATCCAGACGTCATCGGACAGAGCGCGCGCGATCTCCTCGATCACCTTGAGACCCGGTGCATGGATCCCGTCATCATTGGTGCAGAGAATCCGCATGACCACCCTTTCATCGCGTTCAAGACGATTGCTGGGGTGTCTTATCTGCTGCGCAGCATCGAGGCAAACCCGCCGCCAATAGCTAAATCAACCGGTCAACACCGGATCCGCCATTGCGGCAGGAAGCGCGCCAGCTGCCCTCGCGTGCTGAGCTGAAACGCGACCGGGGCTCCGGGCTCTGCGGCGTCTCCCTGCCGGTCGACGACGCGCGTCGGCGCAGCACGCGACGCTTGTTCCGCCGGTGGAAACCGGCCGCGGGCGACGCCCAGGGCGTTGTCGAAATCAGCCGCGTTGAACCAGGGCAACTCGTGCAGGGACGTGAGCAGGCCATCGTCCCATACCTTCGCGCGGTCAATGTCGAACGCCCCTTTCAGGCGCTGGTCGATCGCCTGGATACCGGCACCGGTGACCGCCCATTGCCGTCCGATCCAGAAAATGTCCCGATGCAGGGCCATGGCGCCGGTGTTCTGACAAGCGATTGCTGATCAGACCCGAGGATACGATCCACCGGCCGCCGTGCAATCGCGGCGACCGTGCCGATTGCAATTTGCCGCGCGGCTATGGCTCCGCGGCCACCACCTTGAGGCCGCCCATATAGGGTTGGAGCACGTCCGGCACCGCGATCGAGCCGTCCGCCTGCTGATAGGTCTCCATGACGGCGATCAGGGCGCGCCCGACGGCGGTGCCGGAACCGTTCAGCGTATGAACGAAGCGTGGCTTTCCGTCGCTTGCGCGGTAGCGGGCATCCATGCGCCGCGCCTGGAAGTCGCCGCAGACCGAACAGCTCGAGATTTCGCGGAACGCGCCGCCGTCGCCCTGCCCCGGCATCCAGACCTCGATGTCGTAGGTCTTCTGGGACGAGAAACCCATGTCGCCGGTGCACAGCGTGATGACGCGGTAGTGCAGATCGAGCCGGCGCAGCACCTCCTCGGCGCAGGCGAGCATGCGCTCATGCTCGTCCTTGCTGTTCTCCGGCGTCGTGATCGACACCAGCTCGACCTTGGTGAACTGGTGCTGGCGGATCATCCCGCGGGTGTCGCGGCCGGCGGCGCCCGCCTCGGCGCGGAAGCACGGCGTCAGCGCCGTGAGCCGCATCGGCAGCTCCTTCTCGTCGACGATCGACTCGCGCACGAGGTTGGTCAGCGCGACCTCAGCGGTCGGGATCAGGCCCAGACGCTCGGTCTTGAGACGCTCATCGGGCGCGATCAGTAGCTCGCCTCTCACCGCCCAGAACTGATCGTCCTCGAATTTCGGCAACTGCCCGGTCCCGAACATGACGTCGTTGCGGACCAGCAGCGGCGGATTGATCTCGGTATAGCCGTGCTCGGTCGTGTGCAGATCGAGCATGAACTGCCCGATCGCGCGCTCGAGTCGCGCCAGTCCCTTCTTCAGCACGACGAAGCGCGCGCCTGACAGCTTCGCCGCCGATTCGAAGTCCATGCCGAGGGCCGCGCCGATCTCGTCATGCGGCCTGGGCGCGAAGGCGTAGTTGCGCCGGGCGCCGAACACGTGGCGCTCGACATTTTCGTGCTCGTCCTTGCCGTCAGGCACCTCGTCGAGCGGCAAATTGGGAATCGCCGAAAGCTCGCGCGCCAGCTCCTCGTCCGCCTGCTTCGCGGCCGCCTCGAGCTCCGGCATCGTCGTCTTGAGCTTGGCGACTTCCTCCATCAGCGCTGACGCACGCGCGTCATCCTTCGCCTTCTTGGCCTCGCCGATCTCCTTGGACGCCGCATTGCGCCGCGCCTGCGCCTGCTCGGAGGCCAGGATCGCGGCCCGCCGGCGCTCATCGATCGCAAGCAGGTGCGACGACTGGGGCGACAGACCCCGGCGCGTCAGCGCCGCATCGAAACCTTGCGGATTATCGCGGATCGATTTGATGTCGTGCATGGTCGTTCGGTCCTGGGAACGAAAGGATGACGGCGAGTCGCCCGGCTCGGGCCAAGCGCGCTTGCACTACCGCGAATGGGACCAGATGGGAACAGCCAACCCCGCAACGGGGCCGGGCGGCGCAGGCCGCCCTACTCCGATGGATTGGTCGGCACGTTGCCGGGGCCCGAGGATGCGCCGGCCTTGGCCGCAGCCACCTGCTTCTCGACGATGCCCACCGCGATGATCGCCCCCTCGTACAGCGCCATCAGCGGGAGCGCCAGCGACGCCTGGCTCAGCACGTCCGGCGGCGTCAGGACGGCGGCAATGATGAAGGCGATGACGATGAAATAGCGCCGCTTCTCCTTCAGCATCTTCGAGGTCACGATACCGATCCGGCCGAGCAGCGTCAGGATCACCGGCAGCTGGAACGCGATGCCGAAAGCGAAGATCAGCGACATCATCAGCGACAGATATTCGCCGACCTTGGGCATCAGCGCGATCTGCGCCGTCTCGGGGCCGCCAAGCTGCTGCATGCCGAGTGAGAAACGCACGATCATCGGCCACACCGCAAAATACACCAGCATGGCGCCGAGCACGAAGAAGACGGGGGTCGCGATCAGATAGGGCAGGAACGCATTGCGCTCATGGCGATAGAGGCCGGGGGCCACGAATTTGTAGATCTGCGTCGCCACGATCGGGAATGAGATGAAGCCGGCGCCGAACATCGCGAGCTTGAGCTGGGTGATGAAGTATTCCAGCAGCTGCGTGTAGATGAACTTGCTGTTCTCCGCGCCGGCCACCCAGACGAACGGCAGCACCAGGATGTTGTAGATCTGCTTGGCAAAGAAGAAGCAGAAGATGAAGGCCACGCCGAAGCCGAGCAGCGCCTTGATCAGCCGCGAACGCAGCTCGATCAGGTGATCCATCAACGGGGCTTTGCTGGCCTCGATATCTTCGACGGTCATGACGCTTTGGCGTCCTTCAGACGTTCGGCCTCTGCCGGCGCAGCGCCATCGAGGGACTGCGGCTGCGGCTCGGGCTTGATTTCGCGGACGATGGCCAGCGGCTCGCCGACAGCCTGGTGCGCGTCGGATTCCACGAAGGTCTCGACGCGCGGCGGTTCAGGAGTGGTCGGAGTTGCCGGAGCCTCGACGGTCGCGCTTGTCTCCGGGGCCGCGGAGGCGGCCGGCTGAGATTCGACCGGCTTGTCCACACCCTCGATATCCAGGGCCTTGTCGACGTCGCGCTGCAATGACGACATCATGCCGCTCGGTGAGAAGCCGCTCGCGGCCTCCTTCACCTCGTCGAAGCTCTTCTTGAGGTCGGCCATCTCGGCCTCGCGCATGGCTTCCTGGAACTGGCCCTGGAATTCCGATGCCATCCGGCGGGCCTTGCCCATCCACTGCCCGACCATGCGCAGAACGCCGGGAAGCTCCTTGGGGCCGATCGCAATGAGAGCGACGACCCCAATGACGAGCAGCTCACTCCAGCCGATATCGAACATGAAACAATCCGCCTACGCGACGACGCCAATGATCCCGCTCTGCCCGGGCCTATGGGAGCAGGCCCTGCTCTTGCGGGAGCGCGCGCCGCCCGCGCCCATCACGCGCAGATCAAACGGCCTTGCTGCCGACATCCGTGCGGGTGGCCGACGGCGTGGCACCGTGATCGATCGACTTGACCGGCTCGGTCTTTTCCGGCGCCTTGTCGTCGTCCTGCATGCCCTTCTTGAAGGCCTTGATGCCCTGCGCGACGTCGCCCATCAGATCGGAGATCTTGCCGCGCCCGAACAACAGCAGGACGACCGCGATCACCACGATCCAGTGCCAAATGCTAAGCGAACCCATCCTGCAACCCTCCAAACACCGGTGCAGCCGTCCAGCAACTGCCCGCCAACGCTACCGCCGAAACCGCGCCACATCCATGGACTTTGACCGCGACACTTCGCTTCTAGCATCCGATTGTGAAACAGCAACCTGGACCGAAGGCGGCATCAGCCGAAAACGGCGCGCGGATAGCCCGATCTGGCCGGAAGGTAGGCGTCGGCGTCCTCAAAAACAAGCACTTAAGGTCCGCCAAATCGCGGTCGGACCTACGTAATAACGCGAGTGTTAACGGCGCGGCCGTTAGCCCCGGTGGGACGAGTCATCCTCGCCGGTATCGCGGTCGCCTTCGTCATCCGCGGCCTCGCCATCGATCTCGGCCTCGGCTTCGTCCGAGAGTTCCGCTTCGCCCTCGGCCTCGGCCGTAGCATCGACCAGTTCGGCAACGACCTCATCGTCCTGCTCGGCGATCAGTTCCTCGGCCTCGAGCGCCAGGTCCTTGAGCGCATCGCCATCGAGCTCCTGGACCTCAAGGCTCACTTCCGCGATTTCAGCCTCCGCGTCGGCGGCCGAGAGCTCCAGATCGCCGACGACCTGCGACGCGGTGTCTTCACCAAAAACCGCCGCATCGTCCTGTACCGTTCCCACCTCGGGAGTCTCGGCCAGAGTTTCGATGGAACCGGTTTCGCTGACGTCAGCCTCGGCGACAGTCGCTTCCGCCTCTGCTGTTGTCGCCTCTGTAGCCTCGGCCTCTCCGGCCTCGACCTCGACAGCCGGCGCCAGCGCCAGATCGAGATCACCCGGATCCAGCGGTTCCTCGTCGTCGCGCAGGGTCGGATCGTCGGACGGCGTCGGCACCGTGAAGCCGGTGGGCAGGCGCGAATCCAGCAGGCCCGTGCCCTTCAGCTCTTCCAGGCCCGGCAGATCGCCCAGGGTCTCCAGGCTGAACTGGGCGAGGAAAGCATCCGTCGTGCCGAAGGTCAGCGGCCGGCCGGGGGTCTTGCGGCGCCCGCGGGGCTTGATCCAGCCCGTCTCCAGAAGAACGTCCAGCGTGCCCTTTGACGTCACGACGCCGCGAATCTCTTCGATCTCGGCACGGGTCACCGGCTGGTGATAGGCGACGATGGCGAGCACCTCGATGGCCGCCCGCGACAGCTTGCGGGTCTCGGTGCTCTCACGGGTCATCAGCCAAGCGAGGTCGCCGGCGGTACGGAACGTCCATTTGTTGGCGACGCGCACGAGATTGACGCCGCGATTGGCATATTCTGCCTGCAGCTGGGCCAGCGCGGCCTTGATATCGACACCTTCAGGCATACGCTTGGCAAGTGTCGCCTGCTCGAGCGGCTCGGCCGAGGCAAACAGGAGAGCCTCAAGGATGCGCAACTCTTCGGGGCGCACCTCGGGCTCGCTCGCCACGATCTCGTCGGGCTCTTCCATGCGCAGTTCCGCCAAGCTTGCCATGGCAAGGTCTCCTTCTTCGTTACTCAACCGTCAAGTCCGGCGCAGCCATCGCGCCGGGCTGGTTCGGTGGACGCTTACGAAAATACAGCGGCGCGAACGCCTGCTTCTGGTTCAGCTCGAGCTTGCCTTCGCGGACCAGTTCCAGCACGGCCGCAAAGCTCGAGGCGAAGACGGTGGCCTTCTGTGTGGGCTCGGCGACGTAATCCAGCAGGTAATCGTCGAGACATCCCCAATCGTCCGATACCTCGGTCATGCCGACCAGCCGCTCGAGCGTCGCGCGCGCCTCGGCAAGCGACCAGACGGTGCGCTTGGCCATATGAACGGAGGTCACGACACGCGCCTGGCGCTGGATGGCGTAGGCCGACAGCAGATCGAACAGGGTGGCCGTGAATTTGGGACGCCGGACTTCGGCGATCTCTTCCGGATTGCCGCGCGGGAACACGTCGCGCTGGAACTGCGGACGGTTCATCAGGCGGTTGGCGGCCTCGCGGATCGCCTCCAGCCGACGCAGCCGGTTGGCGAGCGCAGTCGCCATCTCCTCGGCGCTCGGCCCTTCCTGCGCAGGCGGCTCCGGCAGCAGCAGGCGCGACTTCAGGAAGGCAAGCCAGGCCGCCATCACGAGATAGTCGGCGGCGAGTTCGAGCCGGATTTTTCGCGCAGCCTCGATGAATTGGAGATACTGGTCGGCGAGCGCCAGGATCGAGATCTTGGCGAGATCCACCTTCTGCTGCCGCGCCAGCGCGAGCAGCAGGTCGAGCGGGCCTTCATAGCCCTCGACGTCGACAACCAATGCCGGCTCGGCCTCGGCCAGCTCCGTCGTGGGACGGCCGGTTTCAAACGACAGAATTTCAGCGGTCATGCGCTCGCGGGTCCCAGCCGGTTGATCAGGGCATCGAGCTCGGCGCGCGCGGCGATCCGGTCAAAGCCCGAGGGGGTCTTGCGCGCCGCAAGCGCGCGATCGGCGCGGAGCAAAGCCTGGCCAGCCAGCTCTGGCGTCTCGGCGGCGACGGCCTGCATCTCGTCGAGCTTGCCGTTGCAATGCAGAACCATGTCGCACCCCGCCGCGACGATCGCGCGCGTGCGCTCGGCGATCGATCCGGCCAGAGCGTTCATGGAAACGTCATCACTCATCAACAAACCCTGGAACCCGATCCGCTCGCGAATCACCCGCTGGATCATTGTCGCAGAAGTCGTGGCCGGATGGGCGGCATCGATCGCGCTAAACACAACATGTGCAGTCATCGCCATCGGCAGATCCGCGAGCGGCCGGAAGGCAGCGAAATCGGTGGCGTCGAGCTCGGTTTCCGGGGTGTCAACGGTCGGCAGCCGGAAATGCGTGTCGGCGGTGGCCCGGCCGTGACCGGGAATGTGCTTGAGCACCGGCAGCACGCCGCCCTGCTCCAGCCCATCCGTCACCGCCCGCGCGATCGCCGCCACCTTGGCCGGCGTCGTTCCATAGGCCCGATCGCCGATCACCGCGTCCGCGCCGGCAACCGGGACATCGGCCAGCGGCAGGCAATCCACGGTGATGCCGAGCTGCTGCAGGTCTTCGGCGATCAGGCGGGCGCTGAGCCAGGCGGCACGCAGGCCGAGGGACGAATCAAGGTCGTAGAGGCGGTCGAAGACGACACCAGCGGGATAGACCGGCCAATGCGGCGGCCCCAGCCGCTGCACCCGCCCGCCCTCTTGGTCGATCAAAACGGGGGCCTCGGCCCGACCCGCGCAAGCACGCAATTGTTCAACGAGTGCAGTCACTTGCGCAGGTGACTGGACATTGCGTTTGAACAGGATGAAGCCCCAGGGCTTCGCCGCGCGGATGAACGCGCGCTCGGCCTCGGTGAGATCAGGGCCGGAGATGCCGGTAATGAAAGCCCGCATGGTCATGCGGGCCGCATAGACCCCGCTTCGGGGTCGGTCAAGCAAGCCTTAATTGTTGCTAAACGGGAAACACTGTCCGCCGGCAGTTTTCAACGTTCCGCACATCTTGTTGGCCTCTTCCTTGGTCGCGAAGGGGCCGACGGCCGCACGGTACTTGACACCGCCCTTTTCACCCAGATCCGCGCGCTTGATGATCGGCTCATATTTGCCGAGCACGGCTGAGTACTTGTCCTGCGCGGCCTTGTAGGCCCGCATGGCCTCGTCCTCGCTGGCCTGCGACGAGATCGAGACCAGATAGCCCCCCGTAGCGCCGCCGCCGCTCGACGGGGCCTGCTCAGTGACCGGAACAGCAGTGGCGATCCGCGCCGGCGCGGGCGCCGACGGCTGCGGCGTAAGCGGCATCGGGCTGTCCCCGGTCGGCGGATTGGCCGAGGCATTGGCGTTGGCCGCGGATTTCTTGCCAGCCTTCGCGGCCTTGGCCGGGGGCGGGGTCGGCGCCGCAGTTGCCGGATCGGCTGCCGCCTGGTTGCCGCCGGTCACCGACAGCGTCTTGATCGGACGCGGATCGCTGTTCGGCAGCGTCCCATTGGCGTTGGCCATTTGCGACGGCATGCCACCCGGCGCGACGCTCGACGCCGCCGGCGGCGCGCCGTTCTGGTTGAGCTGCGGGAACACGACGCGCGGATTGCCTCCGCGCGCATTCGCATTCACGTCCATCGGCGTCTCCTCGCGGGACACCAACTTCTCGCCGCCATCATTGCCGAGCAGACGATCGGGCACTTTCGGCGTCGTATCCTGCTGCGCCATGATCTTGGTCGGCGTATTGTCAGCCCGGATGATCGGCGGCTCGCCGGTCCGGGCGGACGAGATATAGGTCTTGTAGCCGTAGGCGCCGCCGGTTCCGACCACGGCCAGCGTCAGCACTGCCAGGACCGTGCTCATGCCGCTGCGGCGACGGGGCCTCTCTTCTTCCTCGCCCTCGTCATAGCCGTCCTGATAGCCGTATTGGCCATCCTGGAATTCGTTGTCGCCCTGAAAACCCTGCTGGTTGGCCCCCATCTGGCCGAACAGCGCATCATCGTAGCGCGATGAATCCTGATCGTTGTCGTCGAAATCCGAACCGCGATTGTAGTCGGGATCGTTCTCGGCGAAGCGATGGCGCGACTCGCCGACGCTGTAATCAAGCTTGGACAGTTGGTCAGCGAACTCATTGTTCGGATAACCGGCCTGCTGCCGCTGGGCCGGCGCGGCAGCAAAATTCGGTTCGGAAAAACCGGGCTCCTGGCCGCGCTGATCCTGGAAGCCAGCCGGGAAGGCCGGGGGCTGCGGAGCCGGCGGCTCACGTCCCATGTCGGCGAACGGATTGGCCGCCGTCGGTTGCGGAGCGTTCGAGCGCTGCATCCATGTCGGAGGCCCAGCCGGCGGCATGCCGGCGGCTTGATCGGGGGCAGCCGGCGCGGCCGGCCTGGCATTGGCGCGTGGAGCAGCCTGGGGCGTCGCGCGGCCCGATTGCGCGAAAGGATCGTTTTGCCCGATCAGGCGAGCGAGCTCGGCGAGCGGATCGGCATCGGCCGGCTGGTTTCCACCGCGGCCAAAACCATCAGCGGGAAAGGGTCTGTCCTGGTAACGATCAGCCATCGTGATGAAGCGTCCCTGCGGGTGAGCCGCATATGCGTCCTAAGGCGGACCCTGCCAGATTGAGGCCCCCAACTGAAGTCGCGTGTTTCCCCCAATCAGCGCATTGCGTCAGGAGCATTAACGCCCAAGATCGCGAGTCCCGACGCCAGAACCGAGACGACGCCCTGAACCATGGCCAAACGTGCCATGGTCAATTCTGCATCATCATCGATAATGAAGCGTAAATAGGGCAAATCCCGCCCCCGCGTCCAGAGGGCGTGAAATTCGCTAGCAAGATCATAGAGGTAGAAGGCCACCCTGTGCGGCTCATGGGCCAGGGCCGCGCTTTCCACCGTACGTGGGTACAGCGCCAGCCGTTTCAAGAGGTCGATCTCGGAGGGATCGGCGAGTTTTTCGAGCTTGGCCTGGCGAAGGAACGCGAGTCGCGCCCCCTCCTCCACGGGCAGGCTGGGGAAGCTGTCCCGGGCATTGCGGAAGATCGAATGCCCCCGGGCATGGCCATATTGGACATAGAAGACCGGATTGTCGCGCGACTGCTCGATGACCTTGGCGAGGTCGAAATCGAGCACGGCGTCGTTCTTGCGATAAAGCATCATGAAACGGACCGCATCGCGCCCCACTTCATCAACAACTTCCCGCAAAGTGACGAAGTCACCGGAGCGCTTCGACATCTTCACCGGCTCGCCGTTGCGCAACAGCTTCACGAGCTGAACGACCTTGACGTCGAGCACCGCCTGCGCGGCCGTCACCGCCTTCACCGCGGCCTGCATCCGCTTGATGTAGCCGCCATGATCGGCGCCGAACACGTCGATCAGGTCGGCAAAGCCGCGCTCGAATTTGTGCCGGTGGTTGGCGATATCCGAGGCGAAATAGGTGTAGGAGCCGTCCGACTTGATCAAGGGGCGATCGACGTCGTCGCCATAGGCGGTGGCGCGGAACAGCAACTGCTCGCGATCCTCCCAATCCTCGACCGGCGCGCCCTTCGGCGGCGGCAGACGGCCTTCATAGACGTCGCCGCGTTCGCGCAGGAATTCGATCGTATCGGCGACCTTGTTGGTGCTGCCTGCGATCAGCGAGCGCTCCGAGAAGAACACGTCGTGCCGGATGTTGAGCGCGGCGAGATCGTCCTTGATCTCGGCCATCATCATCGCGATCGCCTTGTCGCGCACGATCGGCAGCCACTGCGCCTCCGGCATCGCCTTCAGCCTGTCGCCATGCTCGGCCGCGAGCGCCTGCCCCACCGGCTTCAGATAGTCGCCGGGATAGAGCCCTTCCGGGATGACACCGATCTCCTCACCGAGCGCCTCGCGATATCTCAGAAACGCCGAGCGCGCGAGCACGTCGACCTGCGCGCCGGCGTCGTTGATGTAGTACTCGCGGGTGACATCGCGGCCGGCGAACTGCAACAGACTGCATAGCGCGTCACCGAACACGGCACCGCGGCAATGGCCGACATGCATCGGCCCGGTCGGGTTGGCCGAGACATATTCGACATTGACCTTCGGCGCGCCCACGACCGGCGCGATGCGGCCATAGGCATCGCCGTCGCGCAGGATCGTGCCGAGCTGCCTCGCCCAGACCACCGGGTGCAGGGTCAGGTTGATGAAGCCGGGGCCGGCGACATCGACCTTTGCGACCAGTTCGTCGGCCCGCAGCCGTTCGGCGATCGCCTCGGCGAGGTCGCGCGGCTTGGCCTTGGCCTCCTTGGCAAGCACCATCGCGGCATTGGTGGCCATGTCGCCATGGCTCGGATCGCGCGGCGGCTCGACGACCACGCGCGAGACATCGATGCCCTCGGGCCAATTGCCGTCCTTGGCGAGCGCCGCGCAGATTGCGTGGACGCGCGCGAGGACGTCAGCAAATAAATGAAGATTGGAAGCTTGTTCGAGCATGTCGCCGCCTAACGCAAATCCGGGGTCGAGTCAAAAAGACGGTGGTGCTCGGTTAAGGCGAAACGGTCGGTCATTCCGGCGATAAAATGGCCGATCCGGCGGGCGCGGTCGCCCTCGCTGTCGCATCCCTCCAGCCAGCCCGCCGGCAGCGACGCGGGATCGGCCTGATAGCGGCCGAACAGATCGGCCACGATTCGCTCGGCATCGCGCATCACCCGCATCACCCGCTCGTGCCGATACATGCGCTGCCAGAGGAACCGCTTGATCGTCGCCTCATGCTCGGCGACGTCGGCCGGAAACGCCACCAATGGACCGGCATGTCGCCGCACATCGTGCGGGGACATCGGCTGCGCCCGCTCGATCCGCCGTTGCGACTCGGCGGCGACCGCCGCGATCAGATAGGAGATCAGTTCGCGCACCAGCTCGGCGCCACGTCTGAGGTCGACGAGGCCAGGATAATGGCGATCGATGTCGCCGATCATGGCCTCGAGCAGCGGCACCTCGCGCAAATCGTCCACGGTGAACAGACCGGCCCGCAGGCCGTCGTCGATGTCATGGGCGTCATAGGCGATGTCGTCGGATAAGGCGGCGATCTGGGCTTCCAGAGAGGCGTAGCTCCACAGCTCCAGGTCGAAGCGCGCATTGAACTCGGCGATCCCGCTAGGAATGGCCTCGTGCAACGGTCCGTTGTGCTTGACGATGCCCTCGAGCGATTCCCAGGTCAGGTTGAGGCCATCGAAATCCGGATAGCGCTGCTCGAACGTGGTGACGATGCGCAGTGTCTGGGCATTGTGATCGAAGCCGCCATGGGCCTCCATGCAGCGGTTCAGCGCCCGCTCCCCGGCATGGCCGAATGGCGGGTGGCCGAGATCATGCGCCAGCGCCAGGGTCTCGGTCAGGTCCTCGTCAAGGCCGAGCTGGCGGGCGAGCGCGCGGGCGATCTGGGCGACTTCCAGGGAGTGGGTCAAACGGGTGCGGTAATGGTCGCCCTCGTGGAAGACGAACACCTGGGTCTTGTGCTTGAGCCTGCGGAAGGCGGTCGAATGGATCACCCGGTCGCAATCCCGGCGGAACGGGCTGCGGGTCCGGGACGGCGGCTCGGCGACCAGCCGACCCCGGCTGCGATCGGGATCGCAGGAATAAGGTGCGCGGGGGGCAGCCATTCCGACCGACACGGGCGATTGTTCCCTTGGAGATTTGATTCCTCGACGAAGCCCACTTAACTATGGGGAGTGCCCGATACCAAATGAATAGGGCATGACGAGCTTCAGGAGACTCTTGGTGATGACCGCAACCACGACCACCCCCGTCACCATCAGCGAACGCGCCGCCCGCCGCATCGGCGAGATCCTCGGCAAGGAGACGGAAGGCGCCATGCTGCGCATTTCCGTCGAAGGCGGCGGCTGCTCCGGCTTCCAGTACAAGTTCGACATCGACCGCGCCAAGGCCGACGACGACCTCGTGATCGCGCGCGACCGCGCCGTGGTGCTGGTCGATCCGGCCTCGGTGCCGTTCCTGGCCGGATCGGAGGTCGATTTCGTCGACGACCTGATGGGCGCCTCGTTCCGGATCAACAATCCCAATGCCACCGCCTCCTGCGGCTGCGGCACCAGCTTCTCGGTCTAACACCCCTCTCCTGCGTCAGGCCTCCGCCGCCACCGAGGCGCCGTCCTCGGACGGCGCCAAGCTCGGTGCCGCGACGGTCGGCGCCGCCGGGCCAAGCGCCTTCAGCATCGCCGCGACCATCGCCGGCTTGCGCAGCGGCTTGGCCAGAAAATCGGACATCCCGGCCTCGCGGCACTGCTTGATGTCGTCGGGGAAGGCGTTGGCGGTGAGCGCGATGATCGGCAGCTCGGCGAGCCGGCCGCCCTTGGCGCGGATCGTCCGGGTGGCGGTGATGCCGTCCATCTCCGGCATGCGGACGTCCATCAGGACGAGATCGAACTCCTGTTCGCCGGCCGCCTTCACCGCCTGCAGCCCGTCCGGCACGATGCACTTGTCGACGGCAAACTCCTGCAACATCTTCGACACGACCATGCGGTTGGTGGCGTCGTCTTCCGCGATCAAGACGCGCAATGGGCGGCCGAGCGCCTCGATGCGCTCCTTGAGATCGCCGGCACCGACCCGGTCGCCGCGCTGATCGGAGATCTGCTTGTCGCTCCACGGCAAGGTCAGGCTGAAGCGGAACGTCGAGCCTTCGCCCTGCACCGACGACACGGCAATGGCGCCGCCCATCTGCTCGATGATGCGGCGGGAGATCGCGAGGCCAAGCCCGGTGCCGCCAAAGCGGCGGTTGATGGAGGCGTCCGCCTGGGCGAAATCGGTGAACAGCTTGCCGACGCGGTCGGCGGGAATGCCGATGCCGGTGTCGGAGACCCGCCACTCGATCGTCGCCTTGTGATCGTCGCGGGTGCGGCAGGCCACGGCGATGGTGAGGCCGCCGCGCTCGGTGAACTTGACGGCATTGGAGGCGAGATTGATGAGCACCTGACGAATGCGCGCGACATCGCCCTTCAGCGCCGGCGGCAATTTCGGGTCGATATCGGCGTTGACCAGCAGGCTCTTGGTCTTCGCATTGACGCCGATGATCGCCGTGACGGCCTCGACCAGGGCGGCCGGCGAAAAGTCGACCGATTCGAACTCCAGCTTGCCGGCGTTGAGCTTCGAGAGGTCAAGAATGTCGTTGAGGATGCGCTGCAGATTGTCGCCGGACTCGCGGATCGTCATGACCGCGTGACGCTGCTCGGGATCGAGCTTGGTCTCCAACAGCGTCGAAGCCAGGCCCAGCACGCCGTTCATCGGCGTGCGGATCTCGTGGCTCATCATCGCCAGGAATTCGGATTTCGCCCGGCTCTCGGCCTCGGCCTGTTCGGCACGCCAGCGCTCGGTGACGTCGCGGCCGAAGCCGCGATAGCCTGCGAATTTTCCCTCATAGTCGCGCGCCGGCCGCGCGGTCAATGCCCAGCGCCGCCGTTCGCCGCCGGCGACCACGACATGGATCAGGATCTCCGGAATCGACAGCCGCCGCGCCATGCGATCGGCGAAGGTCGCCAAGGTGGCCGTGTCGGTCGGACACAGATATTCCAGCGTGTCGACGAGCCGTTCGCCCTTGAGCTGATCGAGCGGCAGCTGGGCCACGTCGGCGAAGCGCTGCGGCGCATCGATCAGGCGGCCCTCGGCATCGGTCTGCCACAGCCAGCTCGCGGCGTTCTCCTGGAATTCCTTGAGCAGCAGCGAGATCGTCTCGTTCTGCCGCTCGTGCCGGATCTGGGCCTTCAGGTTTTCCAGGAACACATTGCCGTGCGACACCAGATGGCGCACCATGAAGGAGGAGTAAAGCAGCAGAAAGACCACCAGCACCAGATAGGTCGTGCCGCCACACAGCAACAGCGAGCCGACGGACGCCAGCATCAGCGTCCAGGTGTAGGTCAGCCCCGCCCGCGGCACGCTCGACATCGCGAACGCGCCGCCGGAGATCATGCCTGTCATCAGCGAGCCGACGATGATCTGCAGTTCCGGCTCGATCTGCGGCATCAGGATCAGCGGCAGCGATCCCCACACCGCGGCGAGGAAGAAGGCCTGCAATGTCATGCGCCGGAGGCCGCGCTCGGACGCCTCCTTCGGCCGCGACTTGCGGGCACGCCACCAGCCGCGCAGTGCGAGGCCTCCGGCCACGGCGATGGACAGGCCCCACGCCGTCAGAAATGCGTTGGAGATGTGGTTCCAGAACACCCCGAGAATGATTGCGGCATTGGCGAAGTTGATGCCGATCGTCACCGGGACAAGGCTCGCCACGGCGTCGATCTGCCGCGCCCGGATGCGCCGGCGATCACGCTCGGTCAGGGACTCGTCGTCGAGCCCTTCGATCGCACTGAAGCCGCCGATCCAGAGAAAGAAGGCGCTGAGCGGATTGCCGCCGGCAGTGCGCTTGGAGCTGGATGTGTCCCCGGGCCAATTCATGAGGGCGCAACGTTTCCTTGTGATCCCCTGCCATGCACGAGCGGCTGCTTCAGCGGCGTTAATTGTTCCGCCCGTAGAATTACGGAACGGACCTGTCTGGCCGGCGCTCGCTATTGCTGTGATCCCCAAGGACCGCCGCGTGCCGTCATCAACTCACCAAGGCAATTCACCCAGGCACGGTTTCGCTGTCTCGCGGCGCGAACCGCCCGAGCTGTGCGTTTCGATGTCACCCTCCTGAAAGCAAGGGCGCAGGGAATGCCGGGCGCTGGCCGCAACCCATGGCCCGCCTGCAGCAAAAAAAGCAGGCGGCAGTCACCACAGGTCGAGCCGGTCAACCGGCATTCCCTGCACGACGGCTCTACGCTTTATACGCATTCTCCCCGGGGACCGGGCTGTCTTGCCCCCGTGACCGGCAGATCATCGTCACCGCCAGCGTAGCATCAGCATCGGGATGCCAGGACCATGCGATTTCGGCGTGCGCTCCGGCCCGTTCGTCGGCATGACCTACGCCATGCTGCGGACCGCAGCGCCCATCGCATCCCACCCCGCGTGCCGTGACGATCGCGATACGCCCCTCGTGCCGAGGCGGGACGCGCTCATACCAGCACGACTTCTGAAAAAGAGAAACAGAAATCTTTTTCGGCTCCGGACTGGACAAGCCAAATCAACTTGAAGACGCTGATGAAAATGGACTTCGTGCGCAGACGGAAATGACGCCGCAGAGCAGATGAAAGCTCCTATCAACACCCTGCTGCGCAGGCCCGATTTGCCCGTCGCGCAGGCCGATCGCGAGCGCCGCATTCAGAGCACGGCACCGGAGGCGTAGGCGCTGGCCCAATTCGGGAAGCCGTTCTCGACGGCGCGCGCCGCGGCGCGATCCCAATCATAGGTCAGCGCCAGCAGTTCCGCCTGCCAATGGCCGCGCCGCTCCGTCAGGATGGCGTAACGGGCATGCGGCGAACGATATTCGAGCTGGGCGGCGATCGGAATGTCGCCGAAGACAGGACAACCGACGCTGCCGGGATTGACGATCAACGGGCCGCGGAACACCTGCACGACCGCCTGCCGGTGACTATGTCCGCACAGGACGAGCCCGGCACCGCCGATATTGGCGAGGCGCGACGTCAGCACGTCGCGACGGGCCGGGACATAGCGGCCGTCCTCCAACATCTCCTCAAGCAGACAGGCACTGTCGTCGTCGGGCGTGCCGTGAACGGCGAGAATGCCCTGCTCCAGCGCAATCCGCGCAGGCAGGCCATGCAAATGGAGACGCTGCTCGGCGGTCAGCGCTGCCCGCGAAAACCGGCCGGCCGGCGAGAGCTTCTCCTCGGGCCATTCCTGGATCCAGCGATCATGATTGCCCCGCACCGTCGGCAGCGCCAGCTGCTCCAGCAATGCGAAGGTTTCACGCGGCCACAACGGACCGGTCACACAGTCGCCGAGATTGATCGTGGCGTCGACGCCGCGCGTCTCGATGTCCGCAAGCACCGCCTCCAGCGCCGGCAGATTGCCATGCACGTCGGATATCACGGCCAGTCGCATCGGTCCTCTCCTTCACCGCCCGGCGCAGAGCTATCACTTCGAATCCCGGGTGTCGCATTCGATCCACATCGGGCCCGGACATATCCCGACCGACGCCTCCTGTCGTTCGCTCGCGCAGCGGAACGGCATTGTTCAGGACATGCGACGCATGGTAATTTGGTATTCGGGGATTCTCGAGACATGTGCCGCATTCGCGCCCTCGATCGGGGCAGCCTGTTTGCGCACAGCAGGGGAGCATGGGGCGTTGACGACAGCAGCAGCAGTCAATCTGGAGCAAGGCCAAGCACACGGCCCTTCGGTCTCCCGCGTCGTGTGGGCGAGCGTGCTCGGAACCGCGATCGAATGGTACGACTTCCTGATCTACGCCACGGCGGCCGCCCTGGTCTTCAACAAATTGTTCTTTCCCGCCTTCGATCCCATGGTCGGCACCATGGCTGCGTTCAGCACCTACGCCGTCGGATTCGTTGCCCGTCCGATCGGCGGCGCCATCATCGCTCACTTCGGCGATCGCATCGGCCGCAAGGCGATGCTCGTGACCACCATGATCATGATGGGGGTCGGCACGTTCGCGATCGGCTGCCTGCCGACCTATGACCAGATCGGCGTCTGGGCTCCCGTGCTGCTGATCCTGTTGCGCTTCATCCAGGGCGTCGGAATCGGCGGCGAGTGGAGCGGCGCCGTGACCATGGTCATCGAGCACGCCGGCCGTCGGCGCGGCCTGTATGGCAGCCTCGTGCAGATCGGCTTCCCGGCCGGGGTCGCCGCATCCACCGGCATCTTCGCATTGATGGTCCAATTGCCAGAGGCCAGCTTCCTGAGCTGGGGCTGGCGCGTGCCGTTCCTTGCCAGCCTCGTGCTGGTTCTCGTCGGCCTGTTCGCCCGCTATCGCCTGACCGAGACGCCGGAATTCCACCAGGTGCTGGACCGCAAGGATGTGCTGCGGCAACCGACGCTGGAGGTCATCCGGCGCAGCCGCCGGGAGCTGCTGCTGGCGATCGGCATCACGGTGTCCGAGGTCGGCCTGGCCTATCTTCTGACCGTGTTCGTCATCACCTATGCGACCACGATGCTCGGTCTGTCGCGACAGGTCATTCTGAATGCCGTGGTCTATGCGTCCCTGTTCGAATTCCTGACGCTTCCGCTCGCGGGCTGGGCGTCGGACCGGTGGGGACGGAAACCCTTGTACATGATCGGCGCACTCGCCTCGATCGTGCTGGCGTTTCCGCTGTTCTGGCTGCTCGACACACGGAGCCCGGTGATCATCACGGCCACGCTGATCGTGACGATGACCATGACGCATGCACTGTTGTTCGGGCCGAAGGCCGCCTTCCTGCCGGAACTGTTTGGCACCCGCATGCGATACAGCGGCGCCTCGCTCGGCGCCAACATCGCTGCTGCCTTGAGCGGCGGCTTCACGCCCCTGATCGCGACCGCCCTGCTGGTCTGGGCCGGCGCGTCCTGGGCGATCTCGCTCTATTTGATCGGGCTGTCCCTGCTCACCGTGATCGCTGTGCTTGCGGCTCCTGAAACGGCGCGTCTGCCGTTGAAGTACTGATCATGCGGGGAGACGCCGCGAACGAGGTCAAGCCGGTCGCTGCGAAGACACGGCCGCGTAGCGCAGCAGCAGCCGGTGGGTCGGATAAAAGATCACGAGCGGCAATCCGACCAGCAGCATCGCGAACCAGGCCGGTCCCGGCATGAAGCTCTGCGCCACCGCGTCGCTCAATCCGTAGACATAGTTGATGTTGACCGGCAGGTCGCTGGTCGCGGGCGGCGGCGGCATCAGGAAATAGCACACCGACAGCAGCCCCCAGGCAGCGACGGTCCACACCGCAAAGGCGCGACGATCGTAGCCGAGCCGCCACACCAGCCAGGCCAGCACGAAAGGCAGCCAGAAATGGAAGAACGACAGGCCGCGCGTGAACAGTGGTAGCTTGGCGTCGAACATGTAGGCCGTCATGCCGGTCAACGGCACGCCGGCAGCGGTGCCGAGGAAGTCGATGACCCACAGCGCCTGCGGCAGGATAATGCCGACCGCCGGTGCCGATGCGAGCAATGGGCTCTCCAGCCAGACCGCAGCCAGCGTGGTCAACAGCGCGACATCGCAGAAATAGAGGAAATTGGTCGGGCCGTAGGCCATGAGATAGGTTGGCACCAGCACCGCGCAGAAGGCGCTATAAGCGAGCTTGAACCACAGCGGAATGCCTGGCTTCGCGGCCTCGTTCATCGATCCCCTTCCCCTGCAATATAACTTTGTTGGCAATCGCGCGGAGATTGTCGGGCGACAGGCCGGCGCGTCAATCACGCCGCCGGCGATCTTCGCGCTCAGCGTTAATGAGAGTTTGACCGAAGCATCGCGGGCGCGGTCGAAGACGGGCGCGCGATCGGCTGCGGCGGACGCTCGGCCCGCCCTCGATGTCCTACCAAGTTGAAACGCTTGCGATGCCGTGCCAGGCTGCCGAGGCGGCCCCGTTCATCTGCAACGCGTGGAGACGGAAGCATGGTGGGCGTGTTTACTGGCCCTGCTATCGCCTGGGTGACACTGTTCGGCGTCCTCATGCTGATCGTGCTGAGCGCCGGCGTGTATTGGCTATTCAACAAACAAGTCAGATTGAGAGAGATCGCGATCCTGCGCGAGAAACTCAGCCGCTTGACGACGATGGATCCTGAATATGGCGCGGTGAGAGCGCTGTACACGTCGATGGTGATCGACGCGCAGCGGTGGCACTTTTTCCATTCCGACGCAGCCTCGGCAGATCACGGCGGCGGTCACCATGCGGGCGGCAACGATGCCGGCGCGGTTGGCGGTGCCGACCACGGATGATGTGTCGTTCGTCCCTCCGAATTGCTCACTGGGGCGTATTGATCGCGAATACATCTGCGCGTTCGATGATCAGGTCGCGGAACAGCCGGGCGCGGTGCGACATCCATTGCGGGTCTGGATAAACCACGTGCAGCGGCAGTGACGGGACATCATAGTCGGGCAGCAGATGGATGAGTTTGCCTGACGCGATGTGACCGACCGCGCACCAGTCGGGCAGCACAGCGGCGCCGAGGCCTTCCAGCGCGGCCAGCGACATGATGTCGGCGTCGTCGCAGGTGAGCGACGGCGTGATGCCGACGACGTGGCGGCCGGTCTCGGACTCGAAGCTCCATTCGTTCTTCGGCGACAGCCGCGAATAGGTCACGCAAGGCAGCTGGCGCAGATCGTTGGGCAGCCGCGGCGGGCGATGCCGCGTGAGCAGAGCGGGCGCGGCCACCAGCAGCCGCTTGACGGTGCCGACGCGGCGCGCCACGAGCGAGCTCGAGCTGAGCACGCCGATGCGAATGGCGAGCTCGGTTCCGGTCTCGACGAGGTCGACAAACTGCTCGGTGAAGCGGATGTCGAGCCGCACCTCGGGATAGCGCCGGCCATATTCGGCGAAGATGTCGCCGAAGAAATAGCGGCCGAACGAGGTCGGCACCGTCATCCGCAGGGTGCCGGAGGGCGCTCCGACCCGTTTCGGCGACGGCAGGCCCGCGCTCTCGAACAAGGTGACGATCTCCTTGGCGAGCTTCAGCACCCGGTCGGCCTCCGCGGTCGGGCGCAGCTTGCGCGTGGTGCGGACGAACAGGCGGCAGCCGAACTGCTCTTCCAGAAGCGCGATGCGCTTGGTGATGGCAGGCTGTCCCAGGCCGAGATCGGCCGCCGCCTGGGTGAAGCTGCCGGCCTCCATGACCCGGATGAAGGTTTGCAGCGCGTCGATCCGGTCCATCCATTCCTCCCCGGAATGAGTTTTATTCTTGTCATTCCGTATACGTGATCGGGAGGACTGGTCTAGCCTCGCAAAAAAATGAACCGGAGGGAGACCCATGGAGAAGTCGATTGGCATCGTCGGCGCCGGCATTGGCGGCCTGCATCTGGCGCTGTATCTGCAGCAACACGGCATTCAGGCGACCGTCCTGACGGACCGCGCGCCCGAGCAATATGCAGCAACGCGATTGATGAACACGGTGGCGCATCACGGCGTCACGGTGGCGCGCGAGAACGAGCTCGGGGTGAACCACTGGGATGATCCCGACGTGGTCTATCACCACCACGATCATTTCTTCAATTTCCCGGGCAGTCCCCTGCTCTTCCGCGGCGCCTTCAAGCAGCCGAGCCGCGCGGTCGACTACCGGATCTATTTGCCGGCGCTGATGAAGGATTTCGAGGATCGCGGCGGCACGATCGAATATGCCAGCATTCAGGACGACGACATTCCGGCGCTGGTGGCGCGCTTCGATCTGCTGGTGGTCTCGACCGGCAAGGGCGCGCTCGGGCGGATGTTCAGCCACCGGCCGGAGCTGTCGCCCTACAGCCAGCCACAGCGCCTGCTTTGCGTCGGCCTCTATGACGGCGTCGATCACGGCAGTCCCGACGGCGACGATCCGCGCGGCGTCACGCTGTCAGTCTCGCCCGGGCATGGCGAGATGATCGTGATCCCGACATTGACGTTCGGCGGCATGAAAACGGCGCTGCTGATGGAGAACATTCCCGGCGGTGACATGGCCGAGCTGGTGTCGCTCAACTACGATGCCGATCCCGCCGCGTTCCGGCAGACGATGCTCGACAAGCTCGAGACGCACCATCCGCACACCTACAACCGCATCGACACGCACCGCTTCGACCTGCAGCCGCTGGACCTGCTGCAGGGCGCCGTGGTGCCGACGGTGCGGCGCTCCTCGGTCAGCTTCGACGACGGCAAGATCGCCATCGCGCTCGGCGACGTGCACTCGGTGGTCGATCCGATGATGGGCCAGGGCGCCAACATGGCTTCCTATGCCGCGTTCGAGCTCGGCAGGGCGATCGTCGGCGCCGTGGCGTTCGACGACCGCTTCGTCGAGACCGTCGATCGCGCCCGCGAGAACCGCGTGCTCGCCGCCGCGCGCTGGACCAATCTGATGCTGCAGCCGCCGTCGGAGGCGATGGGCCGGCTGATCTTCACGATGGCGCAGAACCGCGCGCTCTGCGACGAGTTCACCGACAATTTCAACTATCCGGAACGGCAATGGGACCGGCTGGCGAGCGACCGGCGCATTCATGCCTGGATCGACGAGCGAACGCAGCTGGCAGCGTGAGGTGGATGGCGGAGAGCGATCGATGAGCCATCATCCGGATGCGGCGAGCTTCCGCGCCGCGGCCTCGCGCTTCTCCACCGGCGTGACCGTCGTCACCAGCCGCGGTGCCGACGGCGCGGCCGTCGGCATGACGGCCAACAGCTTCACGACGGTGTCGATGCAGCCGCCGACCGTGCTGGTCTCGCTGAAGCGCGGCCGCACCTGGCAGGCGGTGAGCGAGACCCGCCGCTATGCGGTCAACGTGCTCGCCGCCGATGATGTCGCGATCGGCCGGCATTTCGCCGGGACGCCGCTCGCACAGGGCACGCCGGCCTTGGACGAACACGACGGTTTCTTGCTGCTGCCGCAGGCCATCGCGCAGTTCGGCTGTGCGGTGGTGAACGCGGTCGAGATCGCCGACCACACCCTGTTCATCGGCGAAGTGCGCTGGTGCCGGCACCAGGACGGCCTGCCACTGGCGTTCTACGCCAGCCGCTTCCGCAAAGGGGTGGGCGCGGAGATATCGCCAAGCGACGCGCTGGCGTATCCGGCGGAGGGGTGGACGATCTGATCGCGCGGGCGGCCAGTGTTCTTCGTACCGCCCCTGCTTACCCCTCTCCATGAGGACGTAACCGGCAGCGTCCTCATGGTTTGTTTGCAGCGCCGGTTGGCGCACGCGACTCATGGTAAGGAGCGAGCGATTCTCTCTTCAAATAAGACCTGATGCGGTTCGCCGGGACGACTTAGTGAGCCAAACATCGTCACATTGAAGACTGCGGGTCCGGCACAGTCGTGAGGCTCAACCGCCGATCGGTCCGGGGTCGATGCCCCCCGTTGTGGCGGCTCCAGAATGACCGAAGCGCGGCCACGTGACGATCGAATAACGATGTTATCGCTCGCTCCCGCTCGCCGTCAAATGGATCGGTGACGCAGGCGCCGCGCCACCGCGATTCCACAACCATTGAACGGCCGAGCGACTAACGGCGCTCGTTCAGCATCGGGAAGCCACGCTGATGCCAGACTGGATAGGCGGCGGGGATGTCGCTCGCGGCATCGAGCGTGGCCACCTGCTCTGCCGTGAGGCTCCAACCGACTGCACCGATATTCTCGATCAGCTGACTCTCGTTGCGGGCGCCGACGATGATGGTGGCGACCGTCGGGCGCTGCAGCAACCAGTTCAGCGCCACCTGCGGAATGGTCCTGCCGGTTTCCTTGGCGACGCCATCGAGCGCATCGACGACGCGATAGAGCCGCTCGTCCTCGAAATGCGGCCCGGTGCCGGCGATGTCATGGGCGCGGGTGCCGGGCTTGGCCGGCTGTCCCCGGCGGATCTTGCCGGTCAGCTTGCCCCAGCCGAGCGGGCTCCAGATCACGGCGCCGACGCCCTGGTCGAGGCCGAGCGGCATCAGCTCCCATTCATAGTCGCGGTTCAGCAGCGAGTAATAGGCCTGGTGCGCGACATAGCGCGGAGTGCCGTAGCGGTCGGCGGCGGCGAGCGACTTCATCAGGTGCCAGCCGGAGAAGTTCGAGCAGCCGATGTAGCGGATCTTGCCGGCGCGCACGAGCTGGTCGAGCGTCGACAAGGTCTCCTCGACCGGCGTGTTGTAGTCCTGGCCATGCAGCTGGAACAGGTCGATGTGATCGACCCCGAGCCGCTTCAGCGAGCCGTCGATCGCCTCGATCAGATGCTGGCGTGACGAGCCATAATCGTTCGGACCATTGCCTCGCGGGAACGTGGCCTTGGTCGAGATCAACAGGCGGTTGCGCTTGCCCTTGATGGCCTGGCCGAGAATGGTCTCGGCGAGACCATCCGAATAGACATCGGCGCTGTCGAACATCGCCAGGCCGTGGTCGAGGCAGACGTCGATCAGCCGCGCGGCGCCCTCGGAATCGGTGCCGCCCCAGGCCTTGAAGAAGTCGTTGCTGCCACCGAAGGTGGCAGTGCCGAAGCTGAGCGCCGGCACGCGCAGGCCGGAATGCCCAAGACGTCGATGGTCCATCTTCTTCTCCCTTGCCGCGGTCGCCCGGACCGGCTTCGCTGTGGCGAGATGGATACGCCCGCCCGTCGTCGCCGACCATGGGTCACCGTGCATGGCATTGTTGCGCTTGTCTGTGGTTCGCCCGCGCATCCGCCTTGACCGGAGCCGCCGCGGCTTGATCTAACCGGGCCGTCTCTCCTGAAGGTCTCTGGAACCCGCCATGCGCATCGCCACCTGGAACGTCAATTCGGTCCGGCAACGGATCGAGCACCTCGTGACCTGGCTCAAGGAGTGCTCGCCTGACATCGTCTGCCTGCAGGAGATCAAATGCACGGACGATGCGTTCCCGCGGCTGGAGATCGAGGCGCTGGGCTACAATGTGGTCACCCACGGCCAGAAGACCTTCAACGGCGTCGCCCTGCTGTCGAAGCTGCCATTCGACGAAACCAGATCCGGGCTCGATGGCGATGCCGAGGACGTGCATGCGCGGTTCCTCGAAGGCGTGGTCAGCCTGAAGCACGGCGTGGTGCGCATCGCCTGCCTCTATCTGCCCAACGGCAATCCGCCGAACACGGAGAAATATCCCTACAAGCTCAAATGGATGTCGCGGCTTCGTGACTATACGCGTGAACGGCTGAAGACCGAGGAGCCGCTGATCCTCGCAGGCGACTTCAACGTCATCCCGGCGGCGGCGGATGTCTCCAATCCCGAGGCCTGGGTCGAGGACGCGCTGTTCCGGCCGGAGACGCGCGAGAGTTTTCAGGCGCTGCTCGGCTTGGGGCTCACCGACGCGCTGCGCGCCGTCACCGATGCGCCGGGGCAGTACACATTCTGGGACTATCAGGCCGGCGCTTGGCAAAAGAACGCAGGGATCCGCATTGATCACCTGTTGTTGTCCCCACAGGCCAGCGACCGGCTGGTCGAGGTCGGCATCGACAGCTACGTCAGGGCCTGGGAGAAGCCGTCCGATCATGTGCCGGTGTGGGCCGATTTCGATCTCGAGACGGCGTGAGAGACCAAGGACGGGTCCCGTGACGCGTGCCACACGGCGGCAATTGTTTCCGCTCGCGCTGCTGCCGCTGTTCGCGCGGCCGGCTCGCGCGGCCGATCTGCAGCAAACGATCGCCGGCATCGAGGCAGATTGCGGCGGACGGCTTGGGGTGGCCCTGCTGGACTCCGCGAGCGGCGCGCTCAGCGGCCACCGGCTCGATGAGCGGTTCCCGATGTGCAGCACCTTCAAAGCGCTGCTCGCGGCGGCGATCCTGACCAAGGTCGATGCCGGCGCCGAGCAGCTGTCGCGGCGCATTCCGATCGCACAAGCCGACATCCTGTCCTATGCGCCGGTCACCAAGCAGCATGTCGGCACGTCGGGTCTGTCGGTCGGCGAATTGTGCGAGGCGACCGTCACGCTCAGCGACAACACCGCGGCAAACCTGTTGCTGGCGACGCTCGACGGCCCCGCCGGGCTCACGCGAACAATCCGCGGCTTTGGCGATGCCATCACCCGGCTCGACCGCATCGAGCCCGGGCTCAATGAGAGCATCCCAGGCGATCCCAGGGACACCACGACGCCGGCAGCGATGGCGCAGACATTGGCGAAGCTGACGGTCGGCAACACGCTGTCGGCAGCGTCGCGCGACGTGCTGAATGGCTGGCTGATCGGCTGCAAGACCGGTGCGGCCAAGCTGCGCGCCGGCCTGCCCGCCGAGTGGCGCGTTGGCGACAAGACCGGCGCGGGCGATCATGGCAGCAGCAACGACGTCGCGGTGATCTGGCCCGCCGGGCGCGGGCCGGTGATCGTGACGAGCTATCTCACTGAGACCAAGGCCAGCGACGACAGGCGCAACGCGGCTCACGCGGCCGTCGGCCGCGCCGTGGCCGCGGCGCTCGGCGCCTGAGCGGCGCGCGCACCGAGATCGATCTCGCGCACCAGCGCCGCGACCGCGTCGAAGCCGGCCCGCAGCTGGCGCAGCTCGCGGGCTGCAAGGCGAATGCCGATGCCGACACTCTCCGGCAGCAGGCTCGCGGCGGCATAGAGCTCATCGATGTGCGCGAGCGTGTCGATGACACGCAGGCGGATCGCGGCGCGATCGTGCATGTCGGGCAGCATCAACACCGCCGAGCCGAAGGCGCGGCGGCCCTTGAACAGCGCGGTCCCGGGATCGCGCAGCTGCGTGCGGTCGATCAGCAGCGGCTCCTGGCTTGGCCGGCGCACAATGACAGTCGAGTCGAGCTCGCGAAACAGCCGCCCCTGCCCGTCCGGATCGTGCATCGTGAATGCGTCGGTGACGAGCGCGACAGCATCGGCGGCGCAGTCGAGCTCCAGCACCTGGCACAACGCCGCGTCGGGAAACAGGATGCGCGGCTCCGGCCGGTAGTCGAGCGACGCGCCGGCCGCGACGCGCAGCTGCACCTGCTCGACGGCGCGCGCGCCCGGCTCGGCGCGATGCACCGAGGTCGCGCCCTGCGTCGTGACAGAGACGGCTGCTCCTTCTCTCAGCGTGAAGCGTTGCGTCAGCCGGTCCTCGCCATGCACGGCGCCGCTGCCGGTCTGCAGGATGACGCTGAGCAGGTCCGGCCGCGCACCATCCGTGTGGAAGCTGCGCGTCAGCACAAACGGCCAGGCGAACAGCCGCCGGTCGATCACAGTGCGGCCGCCGCGCCGGACAAACGAGAGATCGAGTCGTGGCGGCTCCGGGGCTGAAGCGCTCACTTGCGGAACAGCACCTCGCGCTCCAAGAGATCGACGATCGCCTCGATGCCCTCGCCGCGCCGGCAATTGGTCAAGAGCACCGGCCGTCCGCCCCGCACCTCCGTCGCCTCGCGCTGCATCCGCCCGAGATCGACGCCGACATGAGGGGCGAGATCGACCTTGTTGATGACCAGGAGATCGGCGCGGATGACGCCGGGGCCGCGCTTGCGCGGAATGTCGTCGCCGCCGGCGACGTCGATCACGAACATCCAGAAATCGGTGAGATCGCGCGAGAAGGTCGAGGCGAGATTGTCGCCGCCGCTCTCCAGCAGGATCAGCTCGACGCCAGGAAAGCGCCGCTCCAACTCATCGGCGGCCTCGATGTTGAGCGTCGGATCCTCGCGGATCACGGTGTGCGGACAGGCCCCCGCCTCCACCGCCGAGACGCGCTCGGGATCGATCAGGCCGGAGCGGCGGACGCGCTCGGCATCTTCGGCCGTGACGAGATCGTTGGTGATGACGGCGATGTCTATGCCGCGCGTCTGCAGCGCCGGGATCAGGCGTTCGACCAGCGCGGTCTTGCCGGAGCCGACGGGGCCGCCGATGCCGACGCGCGCGGCGGTCATCGGCTCATCGGCGCGGGTGAGAGCAAGCCGGCTCATCGCAGCATGAACCTCCTGGCGAGCGGCACGGTCGTGGCCGGCGGACACATCAGGAGCTTGCCGTCGGCGCGCACCTCGAAGGTCTGCGGATCGACCTCGACATGCGGCATCGCCGCGTTGCGGATCATGTCGGTCTTGCGCAAACGGCGGACGTTCTTGATCTGCACGGTCGCGCGTCCCAGCCCGAGCCTGCCACGGATGTCGGCGTCGACCGCGAGCTTGGACATGAAGTTGACGCCGAGCCGCTGCGGTGCGGCGCCGAGCGCGCCCCACATCCGCTTCTGGATCATCGGCTCCGACAGGCCGAGGCTGCCATTGCCGTCGCCCATCGCCGCCCACACCGGGAATCCGTTCTTGATCACCATATAGGGCTTCAGCCCGAACGAGGCGCGCGGCCAGAGCACGAGATCGGCCATCTTGCCGACCTCGATCGAGCCGACGACGTGATCGATGCCGACGGCGATCGCCGGGTTGATCGTGAGCTTGGCGATGTAGCGCTTGATCCGCTCATTGTCGGCGCGCGCGGTGGTCTCCTCCGGCAGCCGGCCGGTGCGATCCTTCATGACGCTGGCGAGCTGCCAGCATTTGGCGACGTTCTCGGCGAGCCGCCCCATGCCCTGCGTATCCGTGCCGAAGATCGAGATCGCGCCCATGTCGTGCAGGAAATCCTCGGCCGCCATCGACTGCGCGCGCACCCGCGCCTCACCGAACATCACGTCCTCGGGTGCATTGTAGTTGAGCTGATGACAGATCATCGTCATCGGCACGCCTTCCTCCATGCCATAGGAGGTATAGGGATTGGTCGGATTGGTCGATGACGGGATCACGTTGGGCCATGAGACCACCTTGAGCAGATCGGGCGCGTGGCCGCCGCCGGCGCCCTCGACGTGATACATGTGGATGGTGCGGCCATCGACCGCCGCCATCGTATCCTCGCAGAAGCCGTATTCGTTGATCGAGTCCGTGTGCAGGTGGACGGCGAAGTCGTGACGATCAGCGGCGATCAGGGTCTTGTCGATGACATCGGGCGCCGCGCCGAAATCCTCATGGATCTTGACCGACATGCCGCCGGCCGCGACCGCCTCCTCGACCGCCTCCGGGTTGGAGCCGCCACGGCCGAACAGCGCGTAGTTCAGCGGCGAGAACTCGATCGACTTGAGGAAATGCCCGAAATTCGGCCCCGAGCCGGAGCCGACATCGAACACCGGCCCCGAGCCGTTGCCGATCATCGTCGTCGTGCCGCCGGACAGCGCGTGGTCGGACTGTTCCGGCGAGATCAGATGCGCGTGGCTCTCGATCGCGCCGGCTGTGACGATGAACGGACCGCCGGCGATCGGCGCCGTGGTGTGGCCGACCACCATGTCCGGATGCACGTCGGGCATCACGTCGGAATTGCCTGCCTTGCCGATGCCGACGATGCGGCCGTCGCGGATGCCGATATCGGCCTTCACGATGCCGATGACGGCGTCGACGATGGTCGCGTTCTTGACGACGACGTCGAGGGCCTTGTGCTGCGAGGTGCGGTGCGCCGCGACGGCCTCGCCGTCGCGCAAATTCTTTCCGGCGCCGACCAGGAGCTCATGGCCGTAGGTCGTGTAGTCGTGCTCGATCTCGGCGAGCAGGCTGGTGTCGGCGAGCCTGACGAGATCCCCTTTGGTGGGACCGTAGAGCTCGGCATAGGCGCGGCGGGTCAGCGTGGCCATCAGTTCAAGCTCCCAGATAGCCGCGCGACTGCGCGAGCTTGAGCGCGGCATCGCGGGCGCCGGGTGCATCGAGCGGACCGTTGACGAGTCCGGCCTGGCCGCGCACGATGCGGTCGCCTGTGATCGGCACCAGCCGGACCGACTTGAAGACACCGGGCTCGAAGCGCATGCCGAGGCCTGCGGGGCGGTCGATCTTCATGCCCCAGGCGGCGGCGCGGTCGAAGCGCAGCGCGCGGTTGACCTCGAAGAAATGGGTGTGGCTGCGCACCTGGATGTCGCGGTCGCCGGTGTTGACGACGTCGATGGTGACGGCCGCGAGCTCCATGAACATCTCGATGTCGCCGGAGCCTTCGATGATCTCGCCGGGCACGATGTCGTCGGCAACAGCGCCTTCGGCCGGCTGGATCGGCTCGAACAACGCCATCACCTTGGTGCCCTCGGCGAACATCAGCTCGACATAGAGCATCGGGATCATCTGGGCGACGCCGGGCTCGACGTCATCGGTCGTCAGCAGCCGGCCCGCCATGTCGCGGATCTCGGCGTAGGGCAGATTGCGGCGCGCCGCCGTCATCACTTCATCCGTGATGTAGGCGACCGCCTCGGGATGGCTGAGCTTGATGCCGAGCGAGCGGTTGCGCCGCGCCATCTGCGCGGCGTTGAAGATCACGAGACGATCCATCTCGGTCGGCGACAGGTTCATCATGGCGCGGCACCTCTCGTCAGGTCGTGAACATGCGCACATGCCGCAGCGGCCCGCGCGACACGGCGATATCGATGAAGGGCGTGAAGCTCGACGGCATCGCGTCGTCGTCGGGCGTCTCGGCGAGCAGCTCGGTGAGCCGCGCGCGGGCGGTTGCGAGGCTGCGCTGGGACTCGATGTGACCGATCAGGCCGAGCCGCACGGCGGCGCTGACGAGGCCGGTGATGAGGGTCCAGCCGGAGACCAGCTCGGCGGCCTCGAGGCCGAGGCCCGCATCGCGGCCGGTGATCGCCTGCACGACGGCGAGATGACCGAGATTCGCATCCGCGGACACCCGAGCACGATAGGATACGGCCAAGGGACCCGAGAGCTTGACCCAGACGCCGAGCAGCGCCCTGCCCGCGCGCCGCGAGCCGTCGCGCATCTCCGCCGACGGCGTGGTGGCCTCAGCGAGGCGATCGGCAGCGGCGATCGCCGCGATGTCGTTCGCCTGCCATGCGCGACGCAGCAGAATGCGATCCATGCTCGCCCAGCGCTGCGCGAGATGATCAGCAATGACGCCGTCGAGATCGCCGCGATTGGACAGCAGGCCATCGGCGGCGAGGCCTTCGATGCCCCAGGAGAAGGCAAAGCCGCCGGCCGGAAAGGCGCTGTCGCCGAGCTGCAGCAATGCCAGGGCCGCGCTGCGGTCAAACATGATCGCGCTCCACCACCTCACCGGCGTCGAGCAGTGGCCGGATGCGGGCGCGATAGGTGTCGATCGGCGCGTCGAGCAGGACGACCAGATGGTCGCCCTCGAAGCGGACGCGCCAGTGCAGATTGCCGGCATGCCAGCCGAGCTTGAGGGCGCTGGCGTCGTCGCGGGCCTTGAGGCGCCAAACCTGCTGCTCGCCGAAACGGACGATGATCGCGCGATCGGCATCGAGATGCAGCAGCGCGCCGTCGACCAGCTCCTCGTCGCGATCGAGGCTGACCGCGCAGTCGGTACCGCGATCGGTGGTCAGGCGGAAACGCTTGCGGCCGGCATCGGCCGGCGGCACGAACAACAGCTCGATGCCGCCGCGATGCTCCAGCGCGTGGAGCTGCCGGGCATAGGCCCGGTCGTCGGCGCGTCCCATGATGCCGTGCAGACGGAGCATCGGCGGTGGTCCTCTGGTTGTTCAGCACTCGTCGTTCGAATGGGGGCCTCGTGGTTCGAGACGCCCGCCAAGGGCGGGCTCCTCACCATGAGGGGTGAGATATCGGGCGCGACATCCTCGGGCGAACTCCGCCATTCTCGGCACCAGTCCGATGCGAGACCGCAAGCCGCCGCTCGCCGCACCCACCGCCCTCGTCCTGAGGAGCCCGCCGCAAGGCGGGCGTCTCGAAGGACGGTTGGTTTGCTCATCTCTCGCCGCGCGCTACCGCAGCGTCGCCGAGATCTCCTGCGAGGTCACGAGAATGACCTCGCCGTCGAGGATCGGCTTGGCAATGCCGAAGAAGGTCGCCACCGCGGCGGAGCCGTTGTGGCGGTCCATCGCGGCCTTGTCGGCGAAGCGCTCATAGGTGGTGAACAGACCGGGCTCCGTCTCGCTCTGCGAGATGAAGAACCCGATCGTCTCCGGCTCGTTGGCCGCGACATGGGCCGCGACGGCGACGAGAGCGTCGCGCATCGTGGCCTCGTGTCCCGCCTTGGCCCTGATGACCGCGGTGATGGTGATCATCAGAACGTCTTCCAGTCGCCGTCGGCCTCGAACGCCGCCGCCGCCTGGTAGATGGTGGATTCGGCGTAGTCCTTGCCGATCAGCATCAGGCCGACGGGGAGACCGTCGGAGAGTCCGCATGGCAGGGTCATCGCCGGATGACCTGTCACGTCGAACGGGCTCGTCGTGGCGGTCATCTCGAAGGCGCGCTGCACGACTTCGGCGAGCGGTGCGTCCTTGGCCGGGATCGGCGTGGCGACGCACGGCAGGGTCGGCATCAGCAGGAGGTCGTAGGAGCCGAACATGGCGTCATAGGCGGCCTTGGCCTGGATCGCGATGTTGCGCGACTTGGCGTAGTAGCGGCCGCGATAGTGCTCGAGGCCCCACTGCCCGACCAGCATGGTCAGCTTCAGCGTCACCGACAGGTCGTCGGCGCGGGTGCGCCAGCCGGAATGCGCGTCGAGCAGACCGACGTCGTAGAGGCCCTTCCAGTTGAAGCCCATGCCGTTGCCGAGCATCATCTGCACCAGGAAGCCTTCGAGCGTGATCGGGTTCCACGCCGCCAGCGCATGCATGTGCTCGGGGATCGAGACCTCGGACACCGAGGCGCCCAGCTTGGCGAAGCGCTCCGCGCCGGCCTTGACCTTGGACACCACGCCCTCTTCCATGTTCGGCGCGCTGAAGCCTTCCTTGAGCACGCCGATCTTGAGGCCCTTGACGCCCTTGCCGAGCGCCTCGGTGTAGGCCGAGACCTTCGGCGCATATTGCCTGGGATCGAGGCCGTCGGCGCCGGCCAGCACTTCGAGCAGCAGCGCATTGTCCTTGACGTTGGCCGTCATCGGTCCGGTGTGGTCGATCGTCGACTCGATCGGCATCACGCCGGTGTAGGGCACGAGGCCATGAGTCGCCTTCATGCCATAGATGCCGCAATAGGACGCGGGGATACGGATCGAGCCGCCCTGGTCACCGCCGATGGACATGTCGACCTCACCGGCCGCTACCAGCGCGGCGCTGCCCGAGGACGAGCCGCCGGCTGAATAGCCCATCTTCCAGGGATTGTGCACCGGCGCGGGATCGGAGGTGTGGCTGCCGCCGGACAGGCAGAAATGCTCGCACACGGCCTTGCCGACGATGGTGCCACCGGCATCGAGGATGCGGGACACGATGGTGGCGTCGGCGGCGGGAATAAAGCCTTCGAGCGTGGTCGAGCCGTTCATCATCGGCACGCCCGCGAGCGCGACGTTGTCCTTCAGCACGACGGTGCGGCCGGCGAGCTTGCCGCTTGACGCGCCCTTGACCTCGGTCTTGATCGCCCAGGCGTTGTACTTGTTCTCCTTGGCCGGCGGCTTGGCGCCCGGCGTGCGCGGATATTTCACCGGCGGCAGCGGGTTCGGCAACTCATCGATGATGTCGTACTGGTCGAACATGCCGCCCATCAGCGACAGATATTCGGCGGCCTCCTCGACCGTCATGTTCATGTGCAGGCTGGCGGCGAGATCGGCGACTTCCTCGGCATTCGGGCGTTTGATGGACATGAGTCATCCTTTCTTGTGAGGACAAGCTGAGGCAGAGACAGCAATGTGCAGTTCAATGGGCCGGCGCAGCCGCGCCGGAAGTTTCTAGCTCGGGACCATCTGACCTTCCCGGGCCAGCAGACTCTCACGATCGAGTTCCTCGGTGATGCGTCCCTTCTGGATGTGCAGGATGCGGTCCGATAACGACGTGATGAATTCCAGGTTCTGCTCGACGACGATCAAAGACAGCTTCCAACGCGTCTTCAGCGCCAGAAGCGTCTCGATGATCTCCTCGATGATGGAGGGCTGGATGCCCTCGGTGGGCTCGTCCAGCAGGATCAGCTTTGGCTTGGTGCAGAGGCAGCGCGCCAGCGCCAGCAATTGCTGCTCGCCGCCGGAGAGCGCGCCGCCGCGGCGATCGAGCAGCCGCACCAGGCGCGGAAAATCCTGCAGCACGGTGTCGATGACGCTGCGGTCCTCCTTGGGCGCCGCAGCAAGGCCCATGCGCAGATTCTCCATCACCGACAGATCCGGGAAGATCTCGCGGCCCTGCGGCACCAGCCCGATGCCGAGCCGCGAGCGCTCATGCGGCTTGAGATGCGTGATGGTCTTGCCTGCGAACACCACCGAGCCGTCGGTGGTCGGCAGATGTCCCATCAAGGTCCGCAGCGCCGTGGTCTTGCCCATGCCGTTGTGGCCGAGAATGCCGAGATACTCGCCGTCGGCCACCGTCAGATCGACGCCGAACAGGATCGGAATCCGGCCGTAGCCGGATTTGAGACCCTTGACCTCGAGGAGCGCGCTCATGCTGCCACCTTCTTGCCGAGATAGACGTCGCGCACGCGGCTGTCGGCGAGCACCTTGTCGACGGTGTCCTCGACCAGCACACGGCCCTGGTGGAACACGGTAACGCGCTTGGCGATCTGCTTGATGAACTCCATGTCGTGCTCGACGACGACGATGGCGCGGGTCTGGTTGATCTCGCGGATGATCGCGGCGGTGTGGAAGGTCTCCTCGTCGGTCATGCCCGCGGCGGGCTCGTCGAGCAGGATCAACTCCGGCTCGGCGGCCAGCACCATGCCGATCTCGACCCATTGCCGCTGACCGTGCGACAAGGTGGCGACGATGCTGTCGGCGTAGTCGGTCAGCCGGATCATCTGCAGCACCGCATCGACCGCCGGGCCCTGCTGCCGCGGCGTCGCCTTGCGGCGCACCGCCATCCAGATGTTCTCGCGCACCGACAGGCCATTGAACACGTTCGGCACCTGGGTCTTGATGCCGATACCCATGCGCGCGATCTCATGCGAGGCCTTGCCGGCAATCGGCATGCCGCGGAAGGCGATCGTGCCCGAGGTCGGCACCAGTTGCCCGGTGAGGGTCTTGAAGAAGGTGCTCTTGCCGGCACCGTTCGGACCGATCAGGCAGCGCAGCTCCATCTCCTGCAAAGTGAAGGTGATGTCGTCATTGGCGACGACGCCGCCGAAGCGCATGGTCAGGTGCTCGGCCTTGAGCAGAGGGACGAGGTCGGCCATGTCATTCGGCTCCTGCAGGATGCGGCGCCGCCGCCGATTGCACCGGCGGACCGTTGGTCTTCGGTTTGTTCTGCGGCATCAGCCGCAGCACCAGATCGCGCGCGGTCGGTACGATGCCCTTCGGCAGCAGCAGCACGAAGATGACGAGCACGCCGCCGAGCACGAGATTGGAGTTCAAGAGCTGCTGCGAGCCGATATAGGCGACGATGTACTCGATCACGACGCAGCCGATGATCGGGCCGAGCAAGGTGCCGAGACCGCCCACCGTGATCCAGATGATGATCTCCGCCGACAGCGACAGGCTGAAGATGGTCGGGCTGACGAAGGCGCCCCAATTGACGTAGAGCGCGCCCGCAAGGCCGGCGATGGCACCGCCGAGGATGAAGGTCAGGCATTTCACCAGCCGCGGGTCGTAGCCGAGCAGCGAGGCCCGCACCTCGTTCTCGCGCACGGCGACGATGACGCGCCCTGCCGGCAGCGCCAGCAGCAGGCGCAGCATCAGGAACACGGCGAGCAGCACGCCGGCGGTGGTCCACCATGACTGCTCCGGCGACAGCACCGTCGACGGATCGAACGGCACGTTGAAGGTCGGCACCGCCGGCATGCCGTTGAAGCCGCCGAGCAGCGCCTTACCGATCTTGTACGCATCGCCCGAGGTCGAGTTGACCGAGTTGAACAGGATCAGCGTGACGGTGAGCGTGATGACGCCGAGATAGACGTCCGAGATGCGGCCGAAGAAGATGAAATAGCCGAGGATCGCGGCGAACAAAGCGGGGACAGCGATCGCCAGCAGGATCGCCGGCGTCGAGTCCTGGAAGTTGACCGCCGCGATGGCGTAGGCATAGCCGCCGAGGCCGAAGAAGGCGGTCTGGCCGAACGACAGGATGCCGCCGAAGCCCCAGATGAAGGCGAGGCTCAGCGCCAGCACCGCCATCGCCGCAAACAAGGTCAGCTGCATCAGCGCGAACAGCTCGATGACGCTGGGTACGACCGCGATGGCGACGATCGCCAGCAGGATTCCTGCCGCCTGGAGAGCGAGACGGACGTGCTTGGGCATCACAGGTTCCCCTTGAAGAAGCGCCCGGAGATGCCCTGCGGCAGCAAGCGGATCAGCACGATCGCGGTGGTGAAGACGATGACCTCGCCATAAACCGGCGTGGTAAAATAGGCGCCGATCTGGTTGACCGAGCCGAACAGGCTCGCCGCCGAGAGCGTGCCGGAGAGGATCGCGGCGCCGCCACCGACCACGGTCATGAAGGCCTTGGCGACATAGGCGCCGCCCATCACCGGGGTGATGCCGGACACTGGCGCCAGCAGGCCGCCGGCGAGGCCCGTCACCGCGGCGCCGAGCGCGAAGGTGCTCATATAGACACGGGCCGGATTGACGCCGAGCGTCGCCGCCGTGGCCGGATTCTGCATCGTTGCGCGCGCAACCAGGCCGAAGCGGGTATAGCGCATCACGCCGTAGATGATGGCCATCATGACGGCTGCCATCAAGGCGAGGAACAGCGTGTAGTAGCTCGACTGGTACGAGCCGATCGAGAAGCCGCCGAGCGGCGTCGGCACGCCCTGCTGGGTGTTGCCATAGATCGTCGTGATGATGCCGATGATCAGCAGGCTGAGCCCCCAGGTCGCCAGCATGGAATCGACCAGGCGGCCATAGAGGAAGCGGATCAGGCAGCGCTCGATGACGAGGCCGACGATGCCGACGAACAAGGGCGCGACGATCAGCATCGCGATCCAGATGTTCACCCCGGCATTGGCCGAGATCACCGTCGCATAGGCCCCTAACATGATGAACTCGCCATGGGCGAGGTTGATGATCTTCATCATGCCGAAGATGATCGCCAGTCCCAGGCACAGCAGGAACAGCGATGAGATTCCATTGAGGACGTCGAGCGCGAGGATGACGTAGATCGCCATGCGTCAGGTCTTTCAGGGCAGTTCAATGAATCCGGGTCCCGCCGGCCGGCGGGACCCGGCAGGCGTCAGAGATTGATGATGTACTGCTTGACGTCGTTCGGGTTCTTGACGAGGTCGCAGACGCTCGCGGTGTCCGCCGGCTTGGCGTCGGTGTAGGTTTCCAGCACCGACCATTTGCGGTCCTTGACCTCGGCGAGGAACGCGTTACGGACCGTATGATGGGTCTGCTTGTCGAGCGAGACCTTGCCGCTCGGGCCGTCGAAAACGAGGCCGCTTTCGAGGGCTTCGATCACCTTCATGCGGTCGATGCTGCCCGCCTTCTTGACGCCCTCGGCCCACAGCATCACGCCTTCATAGGTACACGAGGCGAGCTCGCTGATGTAAGGCGAATCCGGATGCGCCTTCTTGATCTTCTCGACGAAGCTCTTGGAGGCCGGCGTGGTCAGCTCCTCGAAATAGCCGTACGCGCCGATGATCGCGTCGCTTTCGGCGGCATCGAGCGTCGAGGGCTCGTTGACCAGGCCGAAGGTGGTCGAGGCGATCGGGATCTTCCCCTTCATGCCGGCCGCGGTCCACTGCCGGTAGAAGGCGGTGTGGTTGCCGCCGACCAGCGCCGACAGGATCAGGTCGGGCTTGGCCGCCTGGATCTTCGAGATGGTGGAGCCGAAATTGGTGACGTCGAGCGGGAAGAAGTCGGTCGAGAGGATCTCGCCGCCATTGTCCTTGCAGTACTTGGTCATCCACTTCGCGGTGATCTGACCATAATTGTAGTCGGCCGCGATGATGTAGGCCTTCTTGCCTGCCTTCTTCATCGCGCTCGGCACCAGCTTCTCCACCGTCTGCGCCGGCGTCGTGCCGGTGCAGAAGGTGTTGCGGTCGCAGACGCCACCTTCATACAGCGTGTTGTAGAAATACAGCACCTTGAAGCGGTCGAAGGTCGGCCGGATCGCCTCGCGCGAAGCCGAGGTGATGCCGCCGTGCACGACATCGACCTTGTCCTTCACCGCCAGTTGCTGGGCGTATTGCGAGTACAGCTGGATGTTGGACTGGGTGTCGTAGTGGATGACCTTCAGCGGCCGGCCGAGCAGGCCGCCGCCGGCATTGATCTCGTCAACGGCCAGCTGCAACGCATACACCATCGGCGTGCCGGAGGTGCCGATCGGACCGGACTGGTCGTGCAGGCTGCCGACCGTGATCGGGTTCTCGGCCGCGAGCGCACCCGAACGGAACACCGCTGGTGCCGCGATCAGCGTCGAGGTCGCGAGGGCCGAGCGTTGCAGGAAACGACGGCGGGAAAGAGTCATAAGGGGTCCCCATGGGTTGGTGATGCTGGTTCACGAGCCGGTTAAAGTTTAAAATTACAATATTTGAAAAGGCAAGCGATTTTTGGTGCGACGCGCCTCAGTGCGACGTCGCGACGAGCGAAAAATCGTAGCCGTCCAGCTCGGCGAGATGGACGGGATGGCGGCCGCCAACCACCGGCTGTGCCTCGACGCCGCGCGCGGTGCGGCGCTGCAGGGTGCGCCCGTAATAGCGCCGGAGCTCGCGGGCATCGAAGCTTCCGGCTCGTTCGATCAACGCCGCCAGCGCGTGAACGCCTTCGTAGCAGGACTCGCCATAGCCGTTCGGCGGCGGCGGATTATCGCCATAGGCCGTGTAGTAGCGCTCCAGGAATGCGCCGTTGTTGCGCGAATGCATCGACGCGAAATAGCTCGACGCAACAAACAGGTTCTCGGTCTGGCTGCTGTCAAGGCCGTAGACGATGGTCTCGTCGAAGGCGGAGGAGAAGCGCAGCACGTGGCGGCTCAGCCCGGCGGCGCAGAAGGCTCGGCTGAAGGCGATGCAGTCGAAACCGAGAAACACCGGCAGCACCACGTCGCTGCGCGTGATCTTGATGCGGTCGAGCATCTCGTCGAAGTCGTGAGCGCCGACCGGCAGATAGCACTCGCCGGTGACCGTGCAGCCGACACCGGCGATGAGCCGCTTGGCGATCTGAAGCGACGCGCGCGGCCAAATGTAGTCGTTGCCGCACAGGAAGAAGCGCCTCGCGCGCTTCGCCTCGGAGAGCCATCGGATGGCGGGCGCCATCAATTCGCCGGCCGTTTCTCCGGTCGTCATCACGTCCGCGTTGGTCGCCAGCCCCTCGAATTGCGGCGTGTAGACAAAGGGAACCTGCCCCTGTGTCGCCTGGACCACGGGATCGCGCGCATAGCTCGGCAACATGCCGATGAGGCCGTCGACGGCGAGCTCGTCGACCGCCTCACGCGCCGCGTGCGCCGCGCTTCGTCCGGTCTCGCCGGCATTCACCACGATCAGTTCCACCGGGCGGCGCATGATACCTGCAGCCTGGTTCAGCTCGGACACGGCCAACCGTCCGCAGGCCTCGGCGGAGGGCGCCCAGAGGCCCGCCGAGCCGCTCAGAGGGACGAGAAGACCGATCCGTACGCTGCGCAAAGCGTGGCGCCTCCGTTGTATCGAGGTCGCCCACTCACGAATCGTGCCAACAGCGGGTTTCCTGCAAAGCAGGTCATTCGTGTACGAAAGATCGCCAATTCCAGGGTCGCCGGCCACAACTGATCAAGAGAGCGGCGGCACCTCGCTTAATCCTTGGGCAGAAGGGCCCGGCCCGCGAATCGCGTGCCGGCGGCGGCTCAGCCGGGCTGCCGACGACCGGACGCGGCGATCGGCTTGGCCATCGGATAGGAGGATGCCGTGCCGAACTTTCCGACCGGGACGCCGGTGTCGACATAGCCACGTGCCAGATAGAAGCGGTGAGCGGTCTCGGTGCTCAGCAGCACGCAGCTCGTGGCGCCCTGCTCCGCCGCGCGCTGTTCGAGCGCCGCAAGCATGGCCGAGCTGACCCCGCGATAGCGGGCCTGCGGCGCCACATAGTTCAGCGTGATCTCGCCGGGATGCGCCAGCCCGCCGACGGCGAGAATCGCATCACCCTCGATCGCCACGAGCAGCGATCGCCCTTGCCCATCCGCCCATTGCGCGACGACGTCGGGCGTCTTGTTGGCGAGCCATCGGCCAAGGATGTCCGGATCGCCGCGGTGGTCGGCGCTGCACAATTCGGAAATCGACGCACGAATGACGGCGCAGGCCGCCGCCGCATCGCCAGGGGTCGCATCGCGAATGATCATGACGTGCCCTCTCTCGCAAGGAGGGAACGCGATGCATTCCGCTCCTGCTATTCCCGCTTGCCCTGCACCCAGCTCTCGAGCATCTGCAACGCGCTGGCGCGGTCGTCGTCCGAGGCCTTGGCAAAGGCCCGGTTGTAGCTTTCCTTGATCCAGGCCTCGTCCGGACCGGCGCTGTCACGCGCCAAGGTCAACCACATCAGGCCGCGCGCCGGCTGCCGGGGCAGACGGTCGCCGTTGAACAGCATCTGGCCGAGCAAGGCCTGGGCCTGATGCTGCCCCTTCTGGGCGGCGAGGCCAAGCCAGCGCGCGCCATAGCGGAAGTCGTCGCGCGAGGCGTCCGCCGTCTTCAGATACATCCGCGCCAGATCGTACTGGGCATCGGCATTGCCGAAATAGGATGCCGCATAGGAGAACATCTCGCGGGCGCGATCCGGATCGGCCTTCACCTTCGAGTTCGGGATTCCGTTCAAGTAATAGCGGCCAAGCGCCACGAAGGCGTTGGCGACGATCTGCGCCTGCGGCGCCGACGGACTATCCTCGGCATGCGCGTTGGCGATGCGGCTGAAATAGTCGAACGCGCGGATATCGTCGCGCACGACGCCGTCGCCCGCGGCATACATCCGGCCAAGCTTGAACTGCGCCACCGGGTGACCTTCCTCAGCCGCATATTGCAATGCGGTCAAAGAAGGCGTCGTGGTGGTCGCGTTCGCGGCGGCGGCCGGCACCGATTTACGCAGCGCGCCGGGCGCGCCCGACTGAGGGCTTGCCACTGGGATTGCCGGCTCCTGGTTGACCGGAGCACCGTCGAAAGCGAATGACGGCGTCGGTAACGCGAGCGGGGCAACCCCCAGCATCAATGCGAATATGAGTCGATCAGATGTCCGCATAGCAATGTTTCTCTTGCGCACCACCTGGATGGGTCACGGCGCCCGCAACGGCCGGCCCCACCTGCTGGGCATATTTCCAAAGCGCACCTGACGTGTGCTGTGTCTCACGCGGCGTCCACTTGGTCTTGCGTGCCGCGAGTTCGGCATCACTCAACTTGACGTCGAGACGCCCTGCGACGGCGTCGATTTCGATAATGTCGCCGTCTTCGACGAGGGCGATCGGCCCCCCGATGGCGGCCTCCGGTCCGATATGGCCGATGCAGAAGCCACGGGTCGCGCCCGAGAACCGGCCGTCGGTGATCAGCGCGATCTTGCCGCCCATGCCCTGTCCGGTGAGCGCCGCCGTGGTCTGCAGCATCTCCCGCATGCCGGGACCGCCGCGCGGCCCCTCATAGCGGATGACGATGACATCGCCTTCGCGATAGGTCCGCTTCTGCACCGCCTCAAAGGCATCCTCTTCCCGATCGAAGCAGCGGGCCGGCCCAGAGAATTTCAAGTTCGACATGCCCGCGACTTTCACGATCGCACCCTCTGGCGCGAGATTGCCTTTCAGACCGACAACACCACCGGTCGCAGTGATCGGCTGATCAGCCGGCCTCACCACGTCCTGGTGCGGATTCCATTTCACGCCTTTGAGGTTTTCGGCGATCGTCCGGCCGGTGACTGTGAGGCAGTCGCCATTCAAATAGCCATGGTCGAGCAACGTCTTCATCAGAAGCGGAATACCACCAGCCTCGAACATGTCTTTGGCGACATAGCGGCCACCTGGCTTCAAATCCGCGATATAAGGTGTCTTTTTGAAGATTTCGGCGACATCAAACAGGTCAAACTTGATACCTGCCTCGTGTGCAATCGCTGGTAGGTGCAGCGCAGCGTTGGTCGAGCCGCCGGAGGCCGCGACGACGGCCGCCGCATTCTCCAGCGCCGCCCGCGTGACGATGTCGCGCGGCCGGATGTTGGCCGCGATCAGCTCCATCACCTTCTCGCCCGCGGTCATGCAGAACGAATCGCGGATCTCGTAAGGCGCCGGAGCCCCGGCCGAATAGGGCAGCGCCAGTCCGATCGCCTCGGAGACCGTCGCCATCGTGTTGGCCGTGAACTGCGCGCCACAGGCGCCGGCCGACGGACAGGCGACGCGCTCGAGCTCATCGAGATCGTCGTCCGACATCTGGCCGACCGAATGCTTGCCAACGGCCTCGAACATGTCCTGCACGGTGACCTGCTGCCCGCGGAAATTGCCGGGCAGGATCGAGCCGCCATAGATGAAGATCGACGGCACGTTGAGCCGGACCATCGCCATCATCATGCCCGGCAGCGACTTGTCGCAGCCGGCCAGACCGACGAGCGCGTCGTAGGCATGACCGCGAATCGTCAGCTCGACGGAATCAGCGATCGTCTCGCGCGAGGGCAGCGACGAGCGCATGCCGTCATGGCCCATCGCGATGCCATCGGTGACGGTGATGGTGCAAAACTCGCGCGGCGTGCCGCCGGCGTGGGCAACGCCCTTCTTGACGGCCTGAGCTTGCCGCATCAGCGCGATGTTACACGGCGCGGCCTCGTTCCAGCACGAGGCGACGCCGACGAAGGGCTGATGGATCTGAGCCGTGGTGAGGCCCATCGCGTAGAGATAGGACCGATGCGGCGCACGCTCGGGCCCTTCCGTCACGTGACGGCTGGGCAGCCTGCGCTTGATGTCGGTCTTCGCGTCCATCGCTGTTCTGGCCTCCCGGTGCTCCGAAGGCCGCCAAATCCCAGGAGTGGATTTTTGCAGCCTCACACGCACTGGTACTGTTCTGATCAAAGTATTTCACGACCAGGTGTGGCCAAAAAGCGGCGCGTTTGCGGAGCGCCCGAGATTGTTACCAAAACTTCGTAAACTGTGACTGCGTCGCAACATTCGTGGCCGATGCGCCACCATCGCTCGCAGAGCCTAATACCTCTCCTTTACTCTGGCACCACTCCCGCGGCCCTGATTATGGGCCACCATTTAGCGATTTCCTGCCGCTGCAGGGTGCCGAGCGCCTCCGGCGTCAGCTGATTTGGGGACGGCATCTGCAACCCCAAGTTATTCAATTGATTTTTTACAGCCGGATCATTCAGGGCGGCGACGGCGGCCGCATTGAGTGTCGTGACGATCTCCCCCGCCGTTCCTTTCGGCAGCCAGAGCCCGGACCACAGGGTCATGTGGAAGCCCGGCAGGCCTGCCTCATCGGTCGTCGGAATATCGGGCGCACTGTCCAGGCGCTTGGCGTCGGTCACGGCATAAGCGCGGATCGTGCCGGCCCGGACCTGGCCGATGGCGTTCGATGTCTGGTCGACGATCAGGTCGATCTGGCCGCCGACGAGGTCGTTCATGGCCGGGCCCGTGCCGCGGTAAGGCACGTATTGCAGCTTGATGCCGGTCACCTGCTCGAAATAGAGGCCGGCGATGTGGCTGCCGGAGCCGTTGCCGGCGGTACCGGCGGATGCCGGGTTCGACTGCGATTTGAGCCAGGCGACCAGTTCGGGCAATGATTTCGCCGGCACATTCGTCTTGCTGACGATGATCATCGGATTGCTCGGCAGCAGCACGACCGGCTCGAGATCGGCGACGAGATCGTAGCCCAGCCGATAGACCGCGCCGTTGGCGACATGGGTGCCGAGATGACCGAAGCTCACCGTGTAGCCGTCGGGCTTCGACCGCACGGCGCGCCCGACCCCGATCGAGCCACCCGCACCGGTCACATTCTCGACCAGCACCGGCTGCCCCAGCGTCCGCTTCATGTGTTCGGCCAGGATGCGCATCATCGCATCCGACGGCCCGCCGGCCGCGAAGGGCACGATCACGGTGATCGGGCGCGAGGGATAGGTGTCCGCCCGCGAAGGCATCGCCAAGGCGACCCACGCAAGCAGCACGGCGCAAACAGCTCGTCGCATCACGTCCTCCCTTGTGCCGCACGCGCCAAGCGCAGACGCCGATGCGTCTGCGCTGCAGCTCGTGCCCGAGGCCGCGGTGCGGTTGTTAGTTAGAACTGCCCGAAATCGATCGGCTGGTGACGATCGAGCGTACGGGTGACCGGCGGCAGCGGATATTTAAGTCCTGTCGCGCAATTGAACAGCATGACGCGATCGTTTTTCGTCACGCGCCCGTCGGCGAGGCTCTGCTTGTAGGCGGCGTAGGTCGCAGCGCCCTCGGGGCACAGCAACAGCCCCTCCTCGCGCGCGACCTCCGACAGCGCAGATGAAATCTTGTCGTCGTCGACCGCGATCGCTAAACCCTTGCTCTCGCGAACGGCGCGCAAAATGAGAAAATCCCCCACGGCCTGCGGCACGCGAATGCCGGAGGCGATGGTGTGGGCGTCCTCCCAGCGCGTCGCATGCTCGACGCCAGCTTCGTAAGCGCGCACCATCGGCGCGCAGCCGGACGCCTGCACCGCGACCATGCGCGGGCGCTTCGAACCGATGAACCCGATCTTTTCGAGCTCGTCGAATGCCTTCCACATGCCGATCAGGCCGGTGCCGCCGCCGGTCGGATAGAAGATCACGTCGGGCACATCCCAGCCGAGCTGCTCGGCGAGCTCCAGCCCCATCGTCTTCTTGCCCTCGATGCGATACGGCTCCTTCAAGGTCGACGTATCGAACCAGCCGACCTTGGCCTTGCCCTCGCCGACGATCTTGCCGCAATCGTCGATCAGCCCGTTGACGCGATAGACCGTCGCGCCCTGCATCTCGATCTCGCTGACGTTCACCTCCGGCGTATCCGCCGGACAGAAAATCGTGGTCTTGATGCCGCAGGAGGTCGCATAGGCGGCGAGCGCTGCACCGGCATTGCCGTTGGTCGGCATCGCCATGTGCCGGATGCCGAGCGCCTTGCCCATCGACACCGCCATGACCAGGCCGCGTGCCTTGAACGACCCGGTCGGCAGCCGGCCCTCATCCTTGACGATGATCTCACCGCCGCCGAGCTTCTTCGACAGCTTGGGCAGGTTGATCAGCGGCGTCATCACCTCACCGAGGCTGACGATATCCTGGCATTTGCGCACCGGCAGCAGCTCGCGATAGCGCCACATGTCGGCGGGCCGCTGCGCCAGCGCATCCTTGGTCAGCGCCTGCTTCACGCCGGCGAGATCGTAGCGCACCAGCAGCGGCTTGCCAGCCTTGGAGAGGTTGTGGGCCTGGTCGGCCGGATAATGATCGCCCTCCATCGCGCATTCGAGATGGGTGACGAAGGTCGGACGCTCGGTGGTGAGATTGTCGCTGGATTTCACGGGCACTTACTTTCGGGATCGAGGCACATGTGTTTCAGCGCCGTCATTGCGAGCGGAGCGAAGCAATCCAGAGTCTCACCGCAGAGGCAGTCTGGATTGCTTCGTCGCTACGCTCCTCGCAATGACGCCCGGAGCTACATGTTCAGCACGCGGCCATAGGCATCGAGCACGGCTTCCTTCATCATCTCCGACAGGGTCGGATGCGGGAACACCGTGTGCATCAGCTCCTCCTCCGTCGTCTCCAGGTTCATCGCGACGACATAGCCCTGGATCAGCTCGGTCACCTCGGCGCCGACCATATGCGCGCCGATCAGCTGTCCCGTCTTCTTGTCGAAGATCACCTTGACCAGGCCCTGGTCCTCGCCGAGCGCGATCGCCTTGCCGTTGCCAACGAAGGGGAAGCGGCCGACACGGATGTCGCGGCCCTGCTCCTTGGCCTTGGCCTCGGTGAGGCCGACGGAGGCGATCTGCGGATGGCAGTAGGTGCAGCCCGGAATGAGGTTCTTGTCCATCGCGTGCGGATGCAGGCCCTTGATCGCCTCGATGCAGACCACGCCCTCATGCTCGGCCTTGTGCGCCAGCATCGGGGGACCGGCAACGTCACCGATGGCGTAGATGCCGGGCACGTTGGTCTTGCCGTAGCCGTCGATGACGATGCAGCCGCGATCGGTCTTCACCCCGAGCTTCTCCAGCCCGAGATTTTCGATGTTGCCGACCACGCCGACGGCCGAGATCACGCGCTCGAATTCGACCGCCTCGATCTTGCCCTTGCCGTCGTCGATCGTGGCGACCACGCTGTCGGTCTTCTTGTCGAGCTTAGTGACCTTGGCGCCGGTCATGATCTTGAGGCCCTGCTTCTCCAGCTGCTTGCGGGCGATGCCGGCGATCTCGGCGTCCTCCACTGGCAGGATCTGCGGCAGCACCTCGACCACCGTCACCTCGGAGCCCATGGTGCGGAAGAACGAGGCGAACTCGATGCCGATCGCGCCGGAGCCGACCACCAGCAGCGACTTCGGCATCTTCTCCGGCACCATCGCCTCGAAATAGGTCCACACCAGCTTCTTGTCCGGCTCGAGGCCCGGCAGCACGCGCGGCCGCGCACCGGTCGCGACAATGATGTGCTTGGCCTGATAGGTGCCCTCGCCCAGCGCGCCCTTGGGCGACTCGACGTCGGATTTGGTCACCGTGATCTTGCCGGGCGCGTCGATGGCAGCCTTGCCCCAGATCACCTGGACCTTGTTCTTCTTCATCAGGAAGCCGACGCCATCGTTCAGCCGCTTCGACACGCCGCGCGAGCGGGCCACGACAGCCTTCGGATCGTAGGAGATCTTCTCGGCAGAGAGGCCGTAATCCTTGGCGTGCTGCATGTAGTGATAGATCTCGGCCGAGCGCAGCAACGCCTTGGTCGGGATGCAGCCCCAGTTCAGGCAGATGCCGCCGAGATAGGACTTCTCGATGATCGCGGTCTTGAAGCCGAGCTGGGCGGCGCGGATCGCGGTGACGTAGCCGCCCGGGCCGGAGCCAATGATGATGACGTCGAAGGATGTGTCGGCCATGGCTATGCAATCATTCTCATCGTTAGCCGGGTCAGTCGAACTCTCTCCGTCATTGCGAGGAGCGGAAGCGACGACGCAATCCAGGGTTCCGGCGGGACTCTGGATTGCTTCGCTGCGCTCGCAATGACGGCGGATGCGGTCGCAGCGTGGCTCACACCATCATCATCACGGGATTTTCGATCAGCTGCTTGAAGGCGCCGATCAGCTCGGCGCCGAGCGCGCCGTCGATCGCGCGGTGATCGCAGGACAGGGTCACGCTCATCATGTTCGCGATCTCGATCTTGCCGTTGCGTACCACCGGCCGCTCTTCCGACGTGCCGACCGCGAGGATGGTCGCATGCGGCGGATTGATCACGGCGGTGAAGTGATTGATGCCGTACATGCCGAGGTTGGACACCGCGGTGGTGCCGCCCTGATACTCCTCCGGCTTCAGCTTGCGCGAGCGGGCGCGCGCGGCGAAGTCCTTCATCTCACCTGAGATCGCCGACAGCGTCTTGGTCTCGGCCTTGCGAATGATCGGGGTGATCAGGCCGCCCGGCATCGCGACGGCGACGCCGACGTCGGAATGCTTGTGCTTGACCATGCCGCCTTCGGTCCAGCTGACGTTGCAGTTCGGAATCTTCTGCAGCGCCACCGCCATCGCCTTGATGACGAAGTCGTTCACCGAGAGCTTGTAGAGCGGCTTCTTCTCCTTGTCCTTTGGAGCTGCCGCATTGATCTCCTCGCGCGCGGTGAGCAGCTTGCCGATGTCGCAGTCGATCGTGAGATAGAAGTGCGGAACGTTCTGCACCGAGGCGGTCAGGCGCTGCGCAATGGTGCGGCGCATGCCGTCATGCGGGATGACTTCGTAGGAGCCCGGCTCGAACAGCGCCAGGATCTGCTTGTCGGACATCGACGGCGCCAGCGCGGGTGCGCCCGCAGCGGCGGGCGCCGCCGACGGCGCGGCCTTGAGGCCCTTGCCGGACTTCGCTTCCTCGACGTCACGCGCCACGACGCGGCCATGCGGGCCGGTGCCGGTGATACGCGCGAGATCGATGCCGGCGTCCTTGGCGAGACGCCGCGCCAGCGGCGACGAGAACACGCGGGCGTGGCCGTTCAACTGCGGAGCAGCGGCAGCGGCCGGCGCGGGCACAGCCGGAGCAGCAGCCGGCTTTGGCGCAGGCGCGGCGGCCGGAGCAGCCGCGGCCGCGGGAGCCGCCGCAGCGGCCTTGGTCTCAGCCTTGGGCGCCGCGGCCGCCGGAGCGCTGCCGGCCGCCTTGACGTCCTCGCCTTCGCCGGCGAGCACCGCGATCACGTCGTTGACCGGCACGTCCTGCGTGCCTTCTGGCACCAGGATCTTGGCGAGCGTGCCTTCGTCGACCGCCTCGACCTCCATCGTGGCCTTGTCGGTCTCGATCTCGGCGATGACCTCGCCCGACTTGACCTGGTCGCCTTCCTTCTTGAGCCAACGAGCGAGGTTGCCCTTCTCCATCGTCGGCGACAGCGCGGGCATCAGAATATTGATCGGCATGATCAGTGACCTTGTTTCGACCTGGGGCTGGTGCTGCCCATATCAGTCGGCCGAGCCAGCTCGGCTTCGAACATCTCGACGATGCGCTGCAGCGCCTCGTCTTCGGAATAATCGCTCTCGCGCGCATAGGCGCGCGCAGCATGACGGGCGACGTCGACCAGGAGCAGCCCCCACACGTCGGGCTCCTCGAAGGCGCGTTGGAACGCGATCGAGAGCCCGCCATCGAGCACGAAGGCGCGCAACACTTCGGTGGCGTCCTCGCGGCCGACAACGTCGGGCGGCAGCGGCTGCTCCTTGGGTCCGGCCATGTTCGGGATTTCCCTTAGCGGTAGCAGACGGATTTGGCGGCCTGCACGACCTCCGCAGCCGAGGGCAGCGCGAGCTTCTCGAGGTTCGCCGCATACGGCATCGGCACGTCCTTGCCGGACACGCGCGTCACGGGCGCATCGAGATAGTCGAAGGCGTGCTCCATGATGCGCGCGGCGATCTCGGCGCCGACGCCGCTCTGCGCCCAGCCCTCTTCCACCGTAACCGCACGTCCCGTCTTCTTGACCGAGGCGATGATGGTTTCAGTGTCCATCGGACGCAGGGTGCGCAGGTCGATCACCTCGGCCTCGATGCCCTCCTTGGCGAGCTCGTCGGCGGCCTTCAGCGCGTAGGTCATGCCGTTCGACCAGGAGATGATGGTGACGTCCTTGCCGCTCCGCGCGATGCGCGCCTTGCCGATCGGGATCACGTAGTCGTCGAGCTTCGGCACCTCGCCGGAGTGACCGTAAAGCACCTCGTTCTCGAGGAAGATCACCGGGTTCGGATCACGGATCGCAGCCTTCAAGAGGCCCTTGGCGTCGGCCGCGGAATACGGCGCGACCACCTTGAGGCCGGGGATGTGCGAGTACCAGGACGAGTAGTCCTGGCTGTGCTGCGCGGCGACGCGGGCAGCCGCGCCGTTCGGACCGCGGAACACGATCGAGCAGCCCATCTGGCCGCCGGACATGTACAGCGTCTTGGCCGCGGAGTTGATGATCTGGTCGATCGCCTGCATGGCGAAGTTGAAGGTCATGAACTCGACGATCGGCTTGAGGCCGGCCATCGCCGCGCCGACGCCGATGCCGGCGAAGCCATGCTCGGTGATCGGCGTGTCCATCACGCGGCGGGCGCCGAACTCCTGCAGCAGACCCTGGGTGACCTTGTAGGCGCCCTGATATTCGGCGACCTCCTCGCCCATGATGAAGACGTCGCCGTCGCGGCGCATCTCCTCGGCCATGGCGTCGCGCAGCGCCTCGCGGATGGTCTGCGTGACCATCTCGGTGCCGGCGGGCACTTCCGGATCCGGCTCGGCCACGCTGTGCGGCGCAGCCACACCGGTCGGCGCGGGCGAGGCCTGCACGGAGGCGGCCGGCTCGGCCGGCGGCGCCGATTGCGCGGCCTTCATCTCGGCAGCGGGCGCGGCCGCCTTACCGAGATCGGCCGCGGTCTCGCCGTCGGCGAGGATGGTCGCGATCGGCGTGTTGACGGCGACGTCGGCGGTGCCTTCGGGAATCAGGATCTTGCCGAGCGTGCCCTCGTCGGTCGCCTCGACTTCCATCGTCGCCTTGTCGGTCTCGATCTCGGCGATCACGTCACCCGACTTGATCGCCTCGCCTTCCTTCTTCAGCCATTTGGCGAGGTTGCCCTTCTCCATCGTGGGCGACAGCGCAGGCATCAAAACTTGAATTGGCATATCAGCTCCGGAAGAAACAGCGTCTGCGCTTAGCGGTAAACGTCGGTGTAAAGCTCGGCGGCATCAGGCTCGGGATCGGCCTGGGCGAAATCGGCCGCCTCGTTGACGATCTTGCGCACATCGGCATCGATCGCCTTGAGATCCTGCTCGCTGACCTTGGCCGCCAGCAGGCGGTTGCGGACCTGCTCGATCGGATCCTGGTCGTGACGGACCTTCTCGACCTCCTCGCGGGTGCGGTACTTGGCCGGGTCCGACATCGAGTGGCCGCGATAGCGGTAGGTCTGCATTTCCAGAATGTAGGGGCCCTTGCCCTCGCGGCACCAGGCGACCGCCTTCTCGCCGGCAGCCTTCACGGCGCGCACGTCCATGCCGTCGACCTGCTCGCCCGGGATGTTGAAGGAGATGCCGCGCTTGGAGAAGTCGGTCTGCGCCGAGGCGCGCGACACCGCGGTGCCCATGGCATAGCGGTTGTTCTCGATGACGTAGATCACCGGCAGCTTCCAGAGCTCCGCCATGTTGAAGCTCTCATAGACCTGGCCCTGATTGGCCGCGCCGTCGCCGAAATAAGCGACGCTGACCGAGTCGTTGCCGCGGTAGCGGTTGGCGAGCGCCAGCCCCGTGCCGAGCGACACCTGGGCGCCGACGATGCCGTGGCCGCCGAAGAAGTTCTTCTCCATGCTGAACATGTGCATGGAGCCGCCCTTGCCCTTGGAGTAGCCGCCACGGCGCCCAGTGAGCTCGGCCATGACGCCCTTGGCATCCATGCCGCAGGCCAGCATGTGGCCGTGGTCGCGATAACCGGTGATGACCTGGTCACCCTCCTTCAGCGCCATCTGCATGCCGACCACCACAGCCTCCTGGCCGATATAGAGGTGGCAGAAGCCGCCGATCGCACCCATGCCATAAAGCTGACCCGCCTTCTCCTCAAAGCGACGGATCAGCAGCATGTCGCGCAGCGCGGCCAATTCCTGTTCTCTGGTGAATTCCGGCGGCGGGCCGTTGTCTCTGTCCTGCCCTTGTTCCTTTGTGGCGGTTTTCTTGGGTGCGGCCATGGCAATTCCGGATGAGAGAAAAAAGTAGCCCTCTCTAGCTCAACTCCAGGAGACGTAAAAGGACCGCGTGAACCACCATTCACTTTGCGTTTGCCGCACTGCAACGGGCACGAAATTTTAGAAATCCAACAGCCCGTTTTTTGAAACGAAGAATGGGGAGCTGGCCCTGGCCGTCACTTTGCTGCGAGCTGGGCTGCATCAGCAACCGACCGAGGTGCGCCCGTCGGATTGCCCAAGGTCGCGCCAGCACCCCGCCCGATTGAGCGGCCCGCGCGAGCGGAAGGTCCGATCGCCGAAACGATCCACAACGCGGCAGACGAAGGCCACGCCACGCGCAGACCGGGCTGCTCCGGCCCACGCGGACCGCCGGCAATCTGCGTAGTCCTACGGAGACAAATTCAGCCGGCTTAAACCATCGGCCCGCACTGTATGTGCCACGCAGCAATGGAGCTGCGGGCCCTGGGAATGCATATGGTCCTGACGATCCCTCGCCGTTTCGGCATCCTTGTCGCCGTTTCCATCGCGATCTGCATCGCGGCCATCGCAAGCCAGCTGTTGAGCGCCCGCTCCGCCCTTCTCGACGAACGCAAGACGGCCATCGTCGGCCAGGTGCAGTCGGCCGTATCGATCGTGAAGGCGCTGGCCGCCGAGGTTCAGAAGGGCACGCTGACCGAAGCAGAGGCGCAGAGCCGCGCCAAGGCCACGCTGCGCAGCATCCGATATGGCAAGAACGACTACATCTTCGTCTACAAGCCGGACGGAGAGAATATCGTTCTTGGTCCCCGCCCCGACTGGGAAGGCAAGAATCTCAGCAACGAAAAGGACGCCAATGGCCTGTTGTTCGTGCGCGAACTGGTCACGGCGGGCCTGCGCGACGGCGGCGGTTTCTCCGAATACATGTTTGCCCGCGCCGGTAGCACCATTCCCGTCGCCAAGCTGGGCTATACGCTGAAGGCCGATCCCTGGAATTGGATCGTCGGCACCGGCGTCTATGTCGACGATCTGGACGAGATGTTCTACGCGTCCGTGAAGACGGCCTTGCTCTGGGCCGCGGGACTGATCGCGCTGCTTTGCATGATTGCCCTGCTCATTGCGCGGGGACTGGTCCGTCCGCTGCAGGCCATCACGAAGGTGATGACCGAGCTCGCGACGGGCAATCTGGCCGTGCTTGTTCCGGGCGCCGAGCGGCGCGACGAGCTCGGCGAGATGGCGCGGGCGGTCGAAGTCTTCAAGGTCAATGCGGCGGCGCGCCAGCGTCTCGAAGCCGAGCAGAAGGAGCAGGAAGGCCGCCTCGCGGCACAGCGCAAGGCGGACACCGAGCGGCTCGCCAACGAGTTCGAGCGTTCGGTCGGCAGCATCATCGAGACCGTCTCGTCGGCGGCGACCGCGCTGGAATCCTCGGCCAAGTCGCTGACAGCGACGGCCGACCGGTCTCAGGGGCTCGCCACCGTCGTCGCCAACGCCTCGGGCGACGCGTCCAACAACGTCCAATCGGTGGCGGCCTCGACCGAGGAGATGTCCTCCTCCGTCAACGAGATCAGCCGCCAGGTGCAGCAATCGGCCGCGATCGCGAGCGAAGCCGTCGAGCAGGCACGGCGCACTAACCAGCGGGTCGGCGAATTGTCGCAGGCGGCCGCCCGCATCGGCGATGTCGTCGAATTGATCAATACGATCGCGGGCCAGACCAATCTGCTGGCGCTAAACGCGACGATCGAGGCGGCGCGCGCCGGCGACGCCGGCCGCGGCTTCGCGGTGGTCGCCTCCGAGGTCAAGGCGCTGGCCGAGCAGACCGCCAAGGCCACCGATGAGATCAGCCAGCAGATCGGCGCGATCCAGGCCGCCACCCAGCATTCGGTCTCGGCGATCAGGGAGATCGGCGACACGATCGGGCGCATGTCCGAGATCGCCTCGACCATCGCCGCGGCCGTGGAGGAACAGGGCGCGGCCACCCAGGAGATCTCCCGCAACATTCAACAGGCCGCGCAGGGCACGCGCCAGGTCTCGGCCAACATTGCCCAGGTGCAGCGCGAGGCGAGCGAGACCGGATCGGCGTCGTCGCAGGTGCTCAATTCAGTGCAGTGTCTGTCGCAGGACAGCCAGCGCCTCAAGCTCGAGGTCAGCCGGTTCCTCGAATCCGTGCGCGCCGCCTGACGTATGGATCGCTGCAAGCCGGCTCGGCTCCGGGCCGGCTTTCCGGCCCCGGCAGCGTCCGCCCTCCCAACGTAGACGGGTCGATCACTACGGACGGTTGATCCGGATCAGATCGTGGGGGTTGGCGTAGCCCAGCTGAAAGCGCGCGCGCTCATCGAGCATATCGGGGTCGACCCGGTCGGAGCGCAGCAGCGACACCCGCCTCTCGCCCTCGGCCCGCTCCTGCTTCAGGCGCACGAGCTCAGAAGTGAGGGAGATGATCTCCTGGTCGAGTTCCTGGCGCGCGGTGAGTCCGTAGCGCCCCGTATAAGCGTTGATGCCGAAATAGCCGATGATGGCCGCCGCCATCGTATAGAGGGCGAGCCCCGTCAGGAACGATTTCAGGCGTGCGCGGGAGACCATAGGCGCGACAATGCGAGCCCGGCGGTTAAGGAATCGCTAACCCTGCCCAACCCACGAGGCGCTCAACTCCGATACGCCGGCTCCTCGGCGTCCAGCGTGCGCTTGATCGCCTCGAGATGCAGCCGCGCCGATTCCGTATCGCCGTCCCGCATCTGCCGGTAGGTCGCTTCGGCAATCTCGGGGGCGACCGGCACGACCGTCCGCCCGGTCGACAGCGCCAGGCACTGCACCTGGCAGGCGCGCTCGAGATAGTACAGATCGTCCCAGGCTTCCGCGATGGTCGGCGCCAGCACCATCACGCCATGATGCTTCATGAACACGATGTCGGCGTCGCCGATCGCGGCGGCGATGCGGTCGCCCTCGCTGTTGTTGAGCGCCAACCCGTTGTAGTTCTCGTCGACGGCGGTGCGGCCGTAGAATTTCAACGCGGTCTGTCCGGCAAAGATCAGCGGCTGGCCTTCCGTCATCGACAGCGCCGTTGCATAGGGCATGTGCGTGTGGAAGGCGACCTTGGCGCGCGGCAGCGCCTTGTGGATGCGGGCATGAATGTAGAAGGCGGTGGCTTCCGGGCGGCCGTCGCCGGCGATGACGTTGCCGTCGAAATCGCACACCAGCAGCTGCGATGCCGTCAGCTCGCGAAAGGCGTAGCCGTAGGGATTGACGATGAAGAGGTCATCGTAGCCGGGCACCAGCGCCGAGAAGTGGTTGCAGATGCCCTCCTCCAGGCCGTACCGCGCCGCCATGCGAAAACAGGCCGCGAGGTTGACGCGCGCCTGCCAGATCGCCTCCGAATTCAGCTCCGGCTGGTTCGGACCGGGCTTCGACGAGTTGGCAGGGGTGAATGCATGAGCCATGGCGCGTCCTTGCTGCGTGACCTTGGTGCGTCTCGTTGCGGCGCGTCCTGGCGTGCGCATCATTGCGCAGGGCGCCGCCTCCCCTTGAAAACCGATCGGGCAGAGCGCGTCAACGCCCTGCCCTGCTCGACGCGGATGGCCCGCCTGATGCGGCGAGGATGAAAGTCAGCCGTTCTGCTTGGCCACGAAGACGGCGAATGCGTCCAGATATTGCTGCAGCACCGTCTTCAGCGCGTCCTTGGTCAGTTCGCCCTGGCCATCGAACGCATCGCCGACGCCGTTGAGATAGATCTCAGGCTGGCCCATCACCGGACCCGAGATGCCCGGCATGATATTCTGCAGATGCTTGGCCGCGGCGACGCCCCCGAGCGGGCCCGGCGAATTGGAGATGAGGCCGACCGGCTTGCCCAGGAACGAGCTCTGCCCATACGGACGCGAGGCGATGTCGATGGCGTTCTTCAGCACGCCGGGGATCGAGCGATTATATTCGGGCGTCAGGATCAGCACGCCGTTCGAGGCCTTGAGCTTCTCCCGCAAGGCGAGCCAATCCGCGGGCGGGTTGGCCTCGAGATCCTGGTTGAAGAACGACAGGCCTTCGAGCGTGGCCACCTCGATCTTGAGGCTGGCGGGGGCAAGCTTGGCCATCGCCTTCGCGATCTTGAGGGTGAAGCTCTCCTTGCGGAGGCTGCCGACGAGCGCGACGATCGAATAGGGAGCGGGCATGAGACCATCCTTTGAAGAGGAACGTATGGGACGCACTTAAGGCCCGCAGCCAACAACATGCAAGTGCATGAACTAGCCGATCGCGAAACTCAGCGTTTCATCGCGGGAAACGTTCGGATGTTCCAGCCGGTCACCGCCGCGGCCAGATCACCGTGCGGCCATGATGCAGCGGGTGAATTCGGCCACCGCCTTGTGTGTGAGCCAGATCGATGGCCCCTCGACCGGCTGCGGCCAGGAGGACAGCTTTGCGATCACGATTGCGTTCGCAGCATCGACGAACAGGTTCTGGCCGTGAATGCCCATCGCGAATGTCAGCTGTGGCTGATCGTTGATGACGTACCACCCGCTGCGATAATGCATGTTGCGGCTGATGGCTGCGAAGCTGTCGCGCCATTGGCCGTCGCGCCAGGCCTGCGCGTCTCCGTTGGTCCTGATGTCGTCGAGCCAGGTCTCGGGGATGATCGCATGCGAGCCGCGCCGGCCGGCCGACAGCACGAGTTGGCCGAGCCGGGCGAAATCCCGCAAGGTGGCGCAGAAGCCGCCGGTGCAGCGCGGCGCGCCCTTGGGATCGAGCGTGATGAAGGCCTCGCCGCTCGCGCCCATCGGCTTCCACAGCAGGGTGCTTACGAGGCTGGCGAAACTGCGGCCGGTGGCGCGCTCGATCGCCCAGCCTAGCAGATCGGTGTTGGACGAGACGTAGCTGAAAGCACCGCCATGCGGCTTGGCCTGCGCGCGCATCGTCGCGAAGAAGTCATGCAGGTTCGGCGTTGTGCCCGGCGCGACCGGCTCCCAGCCGGCGGCGTCGGCATAGGCCTGCAGACCGGCGCCGTCGAACACGATCCCGGCGCGCATGTCGATGAGCTCACGGATCGTGGCGCCCTGGTAGGCCGTGGCCGCGACCTCCGGCACGTAGCGCGCCACCTCGGCATCGATGTCGATCTCGCCGCGATCCGCGAGGATGCCGAGCATCAAGCCGGTGATCGACTTGGTCGCGGACATCAGAATGTGCGGCGTGTCGCGATCGGTGCCGCCGTCATAGTGTTCGAACACGATGTGGCCGTCCTGCAGGATCAACAGTCCGTCGGTCGCCGTCGTCTTCAGGAAGCCATCGAGGTCGAGCGTGCCACCCTTGGGCAGGCGCAGGCTGAAATCATCGAACGCAACCGGACGTGCCGGCAGGGACCAGGCGCTGCCCGGCGCGCTCTCGATCTCGGCGACCGGCAGGATCGATCGGATGTTGTGAAAGGCCCAGCGGCTGAACGGCGCGGTGCGCCAGTTGGAGAGATCGGCGCGGGAGGGAGAAAGATCGGTCGACATGCGAATCCTGCGGGATTTCCGAGGTGCTCGACATAGGGGTTCGCAGCGAGCGCGGAAAGCCCGACATTTCGCATATGCAAAAACGACCAGGCCGCCCAAAGGCGGCCCGGCACTCTCTCTCCTGCGTCATTGCGAGCGAAGCGAAGCAATCCAGGGCTCGGTTGGGACTCTGGATTGCTTCGTCGCTACGCTCCTCGCAATGACACCCACAGAGGCTGAATCAAAGCACCGAATTCCACGGCGCCGGGATCAGCCGGTACTTGGCGCCGTCCTTCTCGACATAGCCCACCGAGGGGAACGAGAAATGGAAGCCGATCACCTTGGCTTTCTCGGCAGCGACCATGTCGTAGAACTTGTGCCGGGTCTCTTGCGCCTGCGCGGCATCGGTGTCGAACATCACGTGCCAGTCGGGATTGCGCAAGAACAGCTCCGGCACGTTGGTGACGTCGGACTGGATGAACACCTTGGCATTGCCCGAGGCGACGGCGAACGAGGTGTGGCCCGGCGTATGACCCGGCGTCGCCAGCGCCGTGATGCCCGGCGCAACTTCCTTGTCCCACTCGTATTGGGTGACCTTGCTCTCGAGCCCGCCGAACACCTTCTTGAAGTTGGCGAAATTGCCCTTCATCAGCTCCGACTGCGCCTTGGCGGCGTTCTCGTCGCTGTTCCAGAACGCCCACTCCACCGAGGGCACCTTGAGCTCGGCATTCGGGAACGCCAGCGAGCCATCGGCGAGCCTGAGGCCGTTGATGTGGTCGCCATGCATGTGGGAGAGCACGACGACGTCGATGCTCTTCGGATCGACGCCGGCCGCGGCCAGGTTCTGCAGGGTGCGACCGACCGCGCCCTTGCTCGCCTCGAAGGCGCCCGCGCCGTTGCCGGTATCGATCAGGACCAGCTTGGAGCCGGTATTGATCAGCTGCGGATTGAACGGAATCGTGACCATGCCCTTCGGCATGTAGGCGCTTTCCGCCGCCGCCAGCGCGTCGTCCTTGGCGGTGTTGACCACGAACTTGTCAGGCATCGGGAAGGTGCGCGCTCCGTCATTGACGGAGGTACATTCGTAGTCGCCGACCTTGTAGCGGTAGAAGCCGGGCGCCTGCGCACCGGCAGGCGCGACGGCCGCGCGAGCCTCGCGGCCGGCCAACGGCGGCAACGCGCTCGCGGCTCCGGCAAGGGCCGCCCCGGCCAGAAATCGACGGCGATCCAACTGCGTCATGACACATCTCTCCTCAGTGCTGTCAGCGGCCAACACCGCCCTCGGACAAAACGGCGCGGATTGTCTCCGGCCGCAGGCCAAACGCAAGCCTGTCCGCAACGTCCGGGGAGCGACGTTAGGTCACTTATCTTTGTGAGGGTCGATAAGGAATTTTTCGCCAGTTGCCCGTTTGGCGTACACTGCAAGGTTGGCCGGATCGAGCGCCTCGGTCAATGACACGACCTTCGTGTAGTGGCTGGCGAAGGTGGTCTTGAGCTCGTCGACGACGCGCTGGCGCAGCCGTTCTGTGTCCGCCCGGCCGATCTTCATCAGGAACGGAAACAGCAGCCAGCCGCCGACGCTCCAGGTCATGCCGAAGCCGCGGGTGATCTCAGTCGGGCGCGTATCCAGGCCGCCATAGATGTAGACCTGCTTGTGCACGCTTGAGCCGTAGCGGCTGTAGGGATGCTTGCCGGACTTGTTGATCGCGGCTTCCATCGCATTGAGGATCTGGCCGGCGAGCTTGCCGCCGCCGATCGCGTCGAAGGCGATGGTCGCGCCGGTCTCGACCAGCGCCGCGATCAGCTCGTCCATGAAGGTCGGCGATGTCGAATCGACGATGTATGTTGCACCGATGCCGCGCAGGATCTCAGCCTGGGCTGCGCTGCGCACGATGTTGACCAGGGGAATGCCGTCCTTCAGGCAGATCTTGTTGAGCATCTGACCGAGATTGGAGGCGGCGGCGGTGTGCACCAGCGCGGTATGGCCCTCGCGCCGCATCGTCTCGGTCATGCCGAGCGACGTCAGCGGATTGACGAAGCAGGATGCGCCCTCGGCCGCCGTGGTGCCCGTCGGCAGCGGCAGGCATTCGGAAATCTTGAGGCAGCGATATTGGCTGTACATCGCGCCGCCGATGGCGGCGACGGTGCGGCCCATCAGCGCCTTGGCAGCCTCCGACGAGCCGGTCTTGACCACGGTGCCGGCCCCCTCATTGCCGATCGGCAAGGATTCGTCGAGCCGGCCGGCCATCGCCCGCATCCCCGCCTCCGGCACCTTGGCAGTGATCACGGGCCGCGCCTTCGTGCCCGACGCCTGGAGTGTCGAGAGATCGGCCGCGCCAACGAGGAGGCCGAGATCGGACGGGTTGATCGGCGCCGCCTCGATCCGCACCACGACCTCGTCCGGCCCCGGCTCAGGGGTCGGCACGTCGACCAGCGAGAGCTCAAGCTCGCCGCTGCGCTTGATCAATGTCCGCAGCTGCAGGCCCTGTGTCTCGACACTCATGCGCGCCTCCCCTGTTGTCTTGTTTTCAGCGAACGATCAGGCCAGCGCCTTCAGCGCCGAACGGCCGGCGTAGCGCGCCTGCGCGTCGAGCTCCTGCTCGATGCGCAGCAGCTGGTTGTACTTGGCGGTACGGTCGGCACGCGCCAGCGAGCCGGTCTTGATCTGCCCGCAATTGGTGGCGACGGCGAGATCAGCGATCGTCGAATCCTCGGTCTCGCCTGAGCGATGCGACATCACGGCCGTGTAGCCGGCCTTGTAGGCCATCTCGACCGCCGCCAGCGTCTCTGTCAGCGTGCCGATCTGGTTGACCTTGATCAGGATCGAATTGGCGCGGCCGTTGCGGATGCCATCGGCCAAGCGGTTGACGTTGGTGACGAACAGATCGTCGCCGACCAGCTGGCACTTGCTTCCGATCAGGTCGGTGAGCTCCTTCCAGCCGTCCATGTCGTCCTCCGACATGCCATCCTCGATCGAGACGATCGGGTAGCGCGCGACAAGGTCGGCGAGATATCTGGCCTGCTCGGAACGCGAGCGGCTCTTGTTCTCGCCTTCATAGACATACTTGCCGTCCCTGAAGAACTCGGTGGCGGCGCAGTCCAGCGCCAGCATGACGTCCTCGCCCGCATTGTAGCCGGCCTTGCCGATCGCGCTCATGACGAAGTCGAGCGCGGCATCGGCCGACGGCAGGTTCGGCGCGAAGCCGCCCTCGTCCCCGACATTGGTGTTGTGGCCGGCCTTCTTCAGCTCGCCCTTCAGGGTGTGGAAGATCTCCGAGCCGCAGCGCAGCGCTTCGGCGAAGCTCGGCGCGCCCACCGGCATGATCATGAATTCCTGGAAGTCGATCGGGTTGTCGGCATGGACGCCGCCATTGACGATGTTCATCATCGGCACCGGCAACGTGCGGGCCGAGGTGCCGCCGACATAGCGATACAGCGGCATGTCGTAGGAGATCGCGGCCGCCTTAGCACAGGCCAGCGACACACCGAGAATCGCGTTGGCGCCGATCCGGCTCTTGTTCGGGGTGCCGTCGAGCTCGATCAGGATCTGGTCGATCTGGACCTGGTCCTGGACCGACATGTCGCTGAGCGCCTCATAGATCTCGTCATTGATCGCCTCGACCGCCTTCAGCACGCCCTTGCCGAGGTAGCGATGCTTGTCGCCGTCGCGCAGCTCGACCGCCTCATGGGCGCCGGTGGAGGCACCGGACGGCACGGCGGCGCGGCCGACCGAGCCGTCCTCCAGCACGACGTCGACCTCGACCGTGGGATTGCCGCGGCTGTCAAGGATTTCGCGGCCGATGATATCGACGATGGCGGTCATGGGGTCCTCTTGAGGGCTTTTCTGGTGGGTTTTGCTGCGCCGCTTCTAGCGCAGGGACGGGAGGCCGAAAAGGCCAAGTCGCGACCAAATCAAGTCGCAACCAGATTAGGTCGCCAAGTCACGAAGCGGGTGACGCCAGCGGTACGATTGGATAAGACCACCCCAACCTCATCCGTGACCCGAGACATGGCAAAAAGATCCATCAAATCCGAGACATCACCCGAGCTCCAGCTGGGCCGGCCGGTCACCGCGCCGGACAGTCCGGAGACGGCCAGGCTCGATCGCGTGCCCAATCCGCAGAAGGATACGGATTATCTGGCCCGCTTCACGGTGCCGGAGTTCACCTCGCTGTGCCCGGTCACCGGCCAGCCGGACTTCGCCCATCTGGTGATCGACTATGCGCCGGGCCCATGGCTGGTCGAATCCAAGTCGCTGAAGCTCTATCTGGCGAGCTTCCGCAACCATGGCGCGTTCCACGAGGACTGCACCGTGGCGATCGGCAAGCGCCTGGCCACCGAGCTCAAGCCGAAATGGCTCCGTATCGGCGGCTATTGGTACCCCCGCGGCGGCATCCCGATCGACGTGTTCTGGCAGACCGGCAAGCTGCCGAAGGGCCTGTGGGTGCCGGACCAGGGCGTGGCACCGTATCGCGGACGGGGGTGAGGCCGATCGGGAAGCGGGAGTTGCAGTCGTGAACGGCGCAGTCGAATATGCCCGCCTGTCGGTGTACTGTCCCAAGTGCACCACAACACTCACGTGGCCGTCTTCGCTGTCAGCAGCGGACAAGGCGAGAATTGCAGCCGAAATCCGCCGCAGCCAGATTGAGGGCCACAAACTGCTTGTCGCCCAGTTCGGCTTCTCGATGAGGGAAGCCAAGGCTATGACGCTACATGTCACGCTGACGGCAGGCTCATGTCACCGCTGCCATCGTCCCCTTTCCCAGAAGGACGATGTGAGCGTCTGCGAGACGTGCCGCTCAGCCAATCTTAACTGGTAGTCGTCGATCACGCGCTCCTGTCTCAGTACGCGTGATAGCCGTCGAACTTCGCCTTGTAGGCTGCCGGACACAGCACCGCGAACGTACTCAGCATCGCGTCCGTCCTCGCCGCCGTGCTGTTGTCGACGATCTGCTCGTTGCGATGATCCTTCCAATTGGTGCGGATCATCTTCTTTCCTTCGCCGCTCGACTCGGGCTCGCCGGCGCCGACCAGCGAGAAGTTGCCGAACTCGGTATAGACGGTGTTCTTGGAGCACATCGCCCGCCGCTTGATCTGTTTGCCGGCGTTGAGATCCATCACCTGCTTGGCGCAACGCGCCACCTCGGCCGGCTTGATGTCGTCGGGCGGCGGCTCGCGCAGGCAGCTCTCGATCGCGTCGTCGAGCTCGATCCGGAACGTCACTGCCGCGGTGTCGCTGTCGAGATCGGACAAAGTCAGGATGGTCGCATCGCCCCGATGCGAACTGACCAGGATCTTGGTCGGCGCCTTGGCGACGGCTGCGCGCGGGCTCTCTGACTTTGCCGGCGGCTGCGCCCGCGCCTGTCGTAGACCACCCGCCACGATCCCCACAACCAGCAATAGGCGCCCTCTGCGCTTCCCCGTCGTTCTCCGCTCACCCACAAGAAAAGATGATCAGAAACACAAGTCGAAGGTACCCGCAGGTTGCACTGCTGACGGAGTGCTGCAGCGCCGGGACCGGCTGTCACGAGCTTGCCCTCGGTATTCGTCAGCACGTGATAGGGATTGTCAGCATCCGGGCCGCCATGATGCTTGATGGAGTTGAGCTTGAGCGGTTGTCCCGCTCCTTCATGAAGCACATCGACTTCTGCATCCGATCAACTTCACAACCGGCTCCATCAGCCTGCTGAGATAGCGGTGCATCAGACCGACCAACGGAGCCCCCCGCAGTCACGGCACCTTGCGCGATCGGGTATCGATAGGCACGCTGGTGCTTGCGGTGGCAGTCCACTTACTAACAATCAGCGCTATGATTGCAGAAGTTAAGTGTCACAGCAGCTTCCGCTGCCGTGCACGAGCCTCCTCGCATCTTATCCTGGCAGTTTCGGCGTGCCTGGGATGGGATCGGGGTTCGCCGCTACAAAAAAATAGATGAGACCGTACACCGGCACAAATGCCGACAACACAGCGTGGATGGCAGAACCGTTCTTTACGCCCCTTACGATGCCCATAATAGGACTCGCGAACATCACAATAACTACAACCCAGTGCCAAATCGAAATTGAGCCCATCTGCTCCTCCCACCTTGCGCCAACTATGCGCCATTTTCCATTAGCGGTCCACTTCCAGTAAACGATCGCTTGCGCTCGTTCGGCGGCCCTTGACAACTCAACCAAGAGTTGTGATACCACATGCAGAATCTCGAATTTCGTTACGGCGTCCTCCCCACGATTGTCCGAGCAGAAGCGTCAGCAGACACCAACCTCACCGAAGGCGCGAAAGCCAGCAGCTACAAGGCCTGCCAAGCCGCGCAGGTTAAGCATCGGGAGTAGAAAAGGGCTTCCTGGCTCTTGCCCAGGGCTAAGATATTTGACGATGGGCATTCGCGCTCGCCTGTCTTCACGTCGTCAGGGCCGGGCTCGTCCCGGCTATCCGCGCCGTTCGGCATGCCGAGAAGGACGTGGATGCCCGGCCTTCGCCGTGCCAAAGCGACTTCGGCCGCGCAGGCGGGACAAGCCCGGCCATGACTGCGCAACGAATGAGCAGGAATTCCTGCAGCGATGCCCCGATGTCTTCAAACGCGATAGCCCGGCGCTCGTGCCGGAGGTGGCCGTCAAGTCGCTGCCACATCCGCCGGCGGCCGCTGTCGCAGCAATGCGGCGCAGGCGAAGCCGAGCCCGACCATCATGATGGCGGCGATGATCAAGGTCGATTGTTTGCCGCCATGGGCCAGACCGAAGCCATAGGCGATCGGGCCGACCGTCTGGCCCATGAAGAAGAAGAACGAGTGCAGCGACATCGCGGTGGCGCGCGCCTCGATCGACAGCTCGCTGGCGAACACCTGCAGGCAGCCGTGGATCATGTAGAAGCCCCAGCCCATCATCAGCATGCAGGCGAATTGCAGCTTCCAGCCGGGACCGAAGGCGAGCGCGGCGAGCTGCAGGGCGACGAGGCTCGCGCCCACGATCATCATGCCCTTGACGCCGAGCCGCGGCAGGAAGTTCGACACCGTCGCCGTGTAGAACAGTCCGCCGACCGCAAAGCCCGCGATTACGATGCCTGCGATCGAGAGCGAGGTCTCGCCGAGATCGAACAGCAGCGCGGCGATGAACGGAAACAGCCCGAACACGCAGCAGCCCTCGACGAACACGGCCGAGTAGCAGAACCGCGTATTCGGGTTGGAGAAGATGGTACGGTAGCCCTTGCGCAGCGATGCGAGATCGGTGGTCGAGGTGTGCGTGACGCTGGCGCCGCGAAAGCCGGCGGCGACCGCGAAGGAGGCGATCAGCCCGAGCGCGCCGAGAATGGCGAGCACGCCGCGCCAGCCGATGAAATCGCCGATGATCCCCGATGCCGTGGCGCCGAGCAGGTTGCCGGCCATCGAGCCCGCGAGCGTGCGGCCGATCGCGACCTGGCGCTTGTCGGGCGCGACGAGATCGCTGGTCAGGCCGAGCGCGACCGGAAACACGCCGCCCGAGGCGATGCCGGCGAGAATGCGGGTGGCGAACAGCAGCGGAAACGAGGTGGCGAGCGCGCCCAGGATGCTGGCGACACCGAGCAGCGCCAGGCACAAGGTCATCAGCCGCGCTTTGCCGAACAGGTCGGCGGCTGCGCCGATCGCCGGCTGGATCAAGGCATAGATCAGCGCATAGCCGGCGGCGATGCCGGCCGCGGTGGCGATGCTGATCGCAAAATCCTCGGCGACATGCGGCAGCACGGGGTCGAGCGCCCGCGTCGACAGCGCCGCCGAGAAGCCGGCCAGCGCAATGATGTTGACCGCTGGCGGAAAGCGCTGCTCGGTGGGCTTGGCGACGGCCTGGTGCATCAGCGCGTGTCGGTCGCCGGTGCCTTGGCCAGCTTATCGAACGCCATCAACCTGCGCAGCAGACCTTCGAACTCCGCCAGCGGCACCATGTTCGGCCCGTCGGAGGGCGCATGATCCGGATCGGGATGGGTCTCGATGAAGACGCCGGCCACACCGACGGCGACTGCGGCGCGCGCCAGCACCGGCACGAATTCGCGCTGGCCGCCCGAGGACATCCCCTGCCCGCCCGGCTGCTGCACCGAATGCGTGGCATCGAAGATGACGGGGGCGCCGGTCGTGCGCGCCATGATCGGCAGCGAGCGCATGTCCGAGATCAGCGTGTTGTAGCCGAACGAGACGCCGCGCTCGGTCGCGAGCACGTTGGGATTGCCGGCGCCGGTGATCTTGGCGACGACATTGGCCATGTCCCACGGCGCCAGGAACTGGCCCTTCTTGACGTTGACCACCCTGCCGGTCGCGGCCGCCGCGAGCAGCAGGTCGGTCTGCCGGCACAGGAACGCCGGGATCTGCAGGACGTCGACGGCCTGCGCCACTTCGGCACATTGGCTTGCGTCGTGAATGTCGGTCAGCACCGGAAGACCGAGGGACGACCGGATCTCGGCGAAGATCGGCAGCGACTGCGCCAGCCCGAGGCCACGCCCGGCGGAGCCGCTGGTACGGTTCGCCTTGTCGAACGAGGTCTTGTAGACGAGCCCGATGTTCAGCCGCGTCGCGATCTCCTTCAGCGCCGAGGCGACCTCGAGCGCATGACCGCGGCTTTCCAACGCGCACGGTCCGGCGATGACCGCCAGCGGCAGATCATTGCCGAAGCGCACCGAACCAACGGTGACGATCGGGGCGGCAGTGGTGGCTGTGGTCATGGTCACGATCCCCTCGGGTTGGCCGGACCATGCCCAGCATTGTCCGGAGGATCAAGGCATTCGCACCGGCGCATCGCAGGGTTGCGCCGCGACCGTCTCCTGCCCGATCGCAGCACGCTCCGACCGATACCGTCACTTCACGGTCGAGAACGCGGTCGGCACCAGGATCTGGCTGACGATGTTGGCGACGATCTGGCCGTCGGCCTCGGTCTTGGCGCGGGCCTCGATCCATTCCGGGTCGGTCTGGAACGCCGTCCACTTGGTCTCGCGCTCGGCGAGCGATTCCCAGGCCAGATAATAGGTCAGCTCCTGGTTCGATTCGCCGATCAACGTCGTGAAGAACCCCGCCGGCCTGATGCCGTGCTTCTCGAACATCTTGAGCGTGATCGTCTCGAACCGCTTGAGCAGCGCCGGCAGGCGCCCAGGCACGCAGCGATAGACGCGGCTTTCATAGATCATTGGAGGTCCTCCCTGATGTCGTTGTCGAAGATCAGGAAGCGTTGTCGCAACAATCGCCGCGGCCGTCAAAGGCCGCGTTGCGCGCCCCGGCCGTCATTGCGAGCGGAGCGCGGAGCGAAGCAATCCAGAGTCGCGGGCGGGACTCTGGATTGCTTCGTCGCTGGCGCTCCTCGCAATGACGCTCGAGGCAGGCTCGTCACACCAGCCTCGACTGCACCACCGCCGCCTGAATGAAGGACGCGAACAGCGGATGCGGCTCGAACGGCCGCGACTTCAGCTCGGGGTGGAACTGGACGCCGATGAACCAGGGATGATCAGCATATTCCACGATCTCCGGCAGGACGCCGTCCGGCGACAGGCCGGAGAATTTCAGGCCGTGCTGCTCAAGCCGGTCCTTGTAGGCGGTGTTGACCTCGTAGCGGTGGCGATGGCGCTCGGAGATCTCGGTGGCGCCGCCATAGACCTCGGAGACGCGGCTCCCGCGCTTGAGCATCGCCGGATAGGCGCCGAGCCGCATCGTGCCACCAAGATCGCCGCTCTGCGAGCGCCGCTCCAACTCGTTGCCGCGCAGCCATTCGGTCATCAGGCCGACCAGCGGCTCCTTGGTCGGACCGAACTCGGTCGAATTCGCCTCGGTGATTCCGACCAGATTGCGCGCAGCCTCGATCACCGCCATCTGCATGCCGAAGCAGATGCCGAAATACGGCACGTCGCGTTCGCGTGCGAACTGCGCCGCGCGGATCTTGCCCTCGGCGCCGCGCTGGCCGAAGCCGCCGGGGACCAGGATGCCGTTGACGTGCTCCAGGAACGGCGCCGGGTCTTCGTTCTCGAACACCTCGCTCTCGATCCAGTCGAGCTTGACGCGCACCTTGTTGGCAATGCCGCCATGCGACAGCGCCTCGATCAGCGATTTGTAGGCGTCCTTCATGCCGGTGTATTTGCCGACGATCGCGATCGTCACATCACCTTCGGGATTGCGGACGCGCTCATTGATCGTGTGCCAGCTCGCCAGCGCCGGCGGCACCCGCGGCTCGATGCCGAACGCGGCCAGCACCTCGTCGTCGAGACCGGCGGCGTGGTAGGCCTCCGGCACGGCGTAGATGTTGTCGACGTCGCGCGCCTCGATGACGGCGCTTTCGCGCACGTTGCAGAACAGGCCGAGCTTGCGCCGCTCCTCCTTCGGGATCTCGCGGTCGGTGCGGCACAGCAGGATATCCGGCTGGATGCCGATCGAGCGCAGTTCCTTCACCGAATGCTGCGTCGGCTTGGTCTTCAATTCGCCGGCGCTCGGGATGTAGGGCAGCAGCGTGAGATGGATGTAGATCGCATGGTCGCGCGGCAGCTCGTTCTTGAGCTGGCGGATCGCCTCGAAGAACGGCAGGCCCTCGATGTCGCCGACGGTGCCGCCGATCTCGACCAGCACGAAATCGTACTCGTCATTACCCGACAGCACGAAATCCTTGATCGCGTTGGTGACGTGCGGGACGACCTGGATGGTCGCGCCGAGATAGTCGCCGCGGCGTTCCTTGGTCAGGATGTCCTGGTAGATCCGGCCCGTGGTGATGTTGTCGGCCTTGGTCGCCGGCCGGCCGGTGAAACGTTCATAATGGCCGAGATCGAGATCGGTCTCGGCGCCGTCATCCGTCACGAATACTTCGCCGTGCTGATACGGCGACATCGTGCCTGGATCGAGGTTGAGATAGGGGTCGAGCTTGCGAAGCCGGACCTTGTAGCCGCGGGCCTGCAGCAGCGCGCCTAACGCGGCTGAAGCCAGACCCTTTCCGAGCGAGGAAACCACGCCGCCGGTGATGAAGATATACCGCGCCATGGGACCCTACCTTTAATGCCGCGCGCTCGATTCGCCAAAACGAATCACCTGCAGCCCGCAACGTGGTCGCGGGCCTGTGGGTTACGTCAAAATATGAATGGTCTCAGCGAGTTGAGACCGTCTCATCATGCAGAAAGGCCAACCGCCTGCTGCATGGCTTCCCCGCATTATTGCGATTGCGGGGCCTGCGGCGCCGATGGTGCCGCCGGGCTCTGCTGCTCGTCCGCCTTCTTGAGCTGGTCGAGAACGCCGCCGCCGGTCGGCGCCACCGGAGTGGCCCCGCCTGACTGGGTCTGCCCGGGCACGTTGCCGAGGATCGAGGTGGGCTTGCGATCGTAGCCTGCCAGCCAGGTCAGCAGCAGGCTGGTGACGAAGAAGCCGACGGCCAGCACTGCGGTGGTCCGGGTGAGCAGGTTCGCCGTGCCCCGGCTCGACATGAAGCCGGCACCGCCGCCCATGCCGAGGCCACCGCCTTCGGACTTCTGCAACAGCACCGCGCCGATCAGGACGGCGACGATCATGAGATGAATGACGATAAAGACAGTCTGCATGGTGACCTTCCGTCACAAGCACTCGCAGGCCCCGACCGCGGGCCGGGATCGCGAGAGCTTCGCGGGCTATTCGGAAATTTGCGCGGTGTTACACGATCATGCCGGGCAACGCCACCCCTGCAGATCATCGCAGGCACGCTTCTCACAAGCACCAAGCCAGCCCTGAGCCGGCTGTTGCCTCGATCAAGAATTTCTATTATTAGAGACGAATGGATCAATTAATAGACGATTTCAGCACCAGGCTCGCCCGCCGCATTCTGCTGGAGCGCGAGAGCCGCGGCTGGTCGCTGGCCGACCTTGCCGACCAGTCCGGCGTGTCCAAGGCGACGATCAGCAAGATCGAGCGGGCCGAGGTCAGCCCCACCGCCGTCATCCTCGTCAAGCTGGCGAGTGCCTTCGATCTCACCTTGGCCGGCCTGATGTTGCGCGCGGAGGCCCGGGCCGAGCGCCTGTCGAGAGCCGACGACCAGCCGGTCTGGCGCGATCCCGACACCGGCTATCTGAGGCGACAGATCTTCCTGCGGCCGGACCACCCGATTGAGCTCGTCACCGTCGAGATGCCCGCAAAGGCAAGCCTGACGCTGCCAGCCTCCTCCTACATCCATATCCGCCAGCTCGTCTGGGTGCAGAGCGGGCGACTGACGATCACGGAAGGCACTGAGCGCCATGTGCTCGGGCCGGGCGACTGCCTCGGCTTCGGGCCGCCGATCGACACCACCTTCGCCAACGAGACCGACGCGCCTTGCGTCTATGTGGTCGCCCTCGCCCGGAGCTGACAATGCCGCCGATTCGAATCGCAGCGCTTTCCGACACCCCCGCGATCCGGGCCGCCTTGAGCGGCATGCTGATCGAAACCGTCGCCCATGGCGGCTCGGTCAGCTTCATGCATCCGCTGGCCGAGCACGAGGCCAACGAGTTCTGGCAGAGTTCGCTTGCCGCCGCTGCGCGCGGCGAACGCATCGTTCTCGGCGCCTTCGACGGTGACGATGTGGTTGCGACCGTGACATTGCAGCTGAAGCTGCCACCGAACCAGCCCCACCGCGCCGAGATCGCCAAGATGATGACGCGTGTCAGCCACCGCAAGCGCGGCATCGCCGCCGCGCTGCTGCGGGCCGCCGAAAGCCTCGCCCGCCGGCATGGCCGCTCGATGCTCGTCCTCGACACCGCCGTCGATGGCGGTGCCTCGCAGCTCTATGAGGGCCTGGGTTTCCAACTCACCGGGATCATTCCGGATTATGCCCTGAAGCCGCATGGCGGCCTCACCGGCACCAAGATCTACTGGAAGCGCGTCGCGCCAACGGAGTGAATGCGGCGCGTTCGCGCAATCTCGGCAGATTGCCGCTCAACATCCTTTCGCAATTGCGAGAAAATCCGCCGCCTTGAGGCTGGCGCCGCCGACCAGGGCGCCATTCACATTCGCGACCGCCATCAGCTCGGCCGCATTGGACGGCTTCACCGAACCGCCATAGAGGATGCGCATCCGCGCCCCCTCGCCGTTGAAGCGCTCGATCAGCAGCGTCCTGATAAATGCATGGATTTGCTCGACATCCTTTGCGGTCGGGGTCAGGCCGGTGCCGATCGCCCAAACCGGCTCATAGGCCACGGTCAGATTGGCCGCCGTGGAGCCTTGCGGCAGGCTGAGGTTCAGCTGGCCGCGCAGGATGTCCAGGGTCTGACCGGCGTCGCGCTGCTGCTGGGTCTCGCCGACGCAGACGATCGCAACCAGGCCGGCGCGCCAGACGGCTTCCGTCTTCTGGTGCACCACAACATCGCTCTCACCATGATCGGCGCGACGTTCGGAGTGGCCGACGATGATCGCACTGGCGCCGGCATCAGCCAGCATCTCGGCTGAAAGGTCGCCGGTATGGGCCCCCGATGCCTTGGCGTGGCAATCCTGCGCGCCGACGGCCACAGCCCTCGTGCCACGCGCTTTGTCGGCAAAGCCGGCCAGCAAGGTTGCCGGCGGACACACCAGGAGATCGGCCTTGCCGGTGACTTCGGCGGCGCCCGCCAGCATCGCCTCGAACTCGGCGGTGGAGGCCTTCAGGCCGTTCATTTTCCAGTTGCCGGCGATCAGCGGCCGGATGTGGTCGGTCATGGCAGGATTCCAGCAAGCGTTGGTGACAGGGATCGGCTAGCAGAGCCGTTCGAGCAGTACCAGAGCGCGGCCGGCCTTCCCACCGCTTCAATCCGCCTCAGGCCCGAGGTTGCGACCCGGCGGCGGCGTCTTTATAAGCCGTTTCAACTCGGTGACGCCCTTTCGCGGATTCTGCTCTAAGGCGCGGCCCCTTCATCCTTTTTCCTGCAGACAGACTGGACCCATGCTTCGAGGATTACGCAAGGCCTCATCAAACTGGCTCGGCAAGACCATCATGGCGGTGGTCATGGGCGTTTTGATCGTCAGTTTCGGCATCTGGGGCATCGCCGATATCTTCCGCGGCTTCGGACAATCGACGGCTGCCACGGTGGGCCGGACTGAGATCTCGATCAACGAGTTCCGGCAGATCTATACCGATCGGCTGCAGCAGATTGGCCGCCAGCTCGGCCGTCCCCTGACGCAGGAGCAGGCCCGCATGTTCGGGCTCGACCGCACCGTGCTGCAGCAGACGATCGCAGAAGCAGCGCTTGACGAGGACGCGCGCCGTCTCGGGCTCGGCCAGTCCGATGCCGAGACGATGCGCGTGATTCTCAGCGATCCGAACTTCAAGGGCCCGAACGGCGCCTTCGATCCGCAGCGCTTCCAGGCCATCATCCGCAATTTCGGCTTCACCGAGCAGCGCTATCTGGCGGACCAGCGCCGGGTCTCGCTGCGGCGGCAGATCACGGGCACGATCGCGGCTGGCCTCGAGCCGCCGAACACGATGCTGGACGCACTGAGCCGCTTCCAGAACGAGCAGCGCTCGATCGACTATCTCAAGCTCGATGCGGCGCAGGCCGGCCCGATCGATGCGCCCTCGCCGGAGGTGCTTGCCTCCTATTTCGATGAGCACAAGGCGCAGTTCAAGGCGCCGGAATATCGCAAGATCTCGTTCGTTCTGGTGACCCCGGAAGACATCGGCAAATGGACCGATGTCTCGGATGAGGATGCCAGGAAGCTGTTCGACCAGCGCAAGGCGCAAATGGGCACGCCGGAGAAGCGCCAGGTGCAGCAGATGACCTTCCCGACCATGGAGGAGGCGCAGGCGGCGCGCGCGCGCATCGCTTCAGGTGAGGTCAGCTTCGACGAGCTCGCCAAGGAGCGCAACCTCAACCCCGCCGACCTCGATCTCGGACTGGTGACGAAAACGGCCATCCTCGACCCTGCCGTTGCCGACATGGCGTTCTCGCTGCCGACCGGTGAGGTCAGCCAGCCGGTCAAGGGAGCGTTCAACGTGGCGCTCGTCAAGGTCAGCGCGATCCAGCCCGGCCAGCAGCCGGCCTATGAGAGCGTCGCGACCGACATCAAGAAGGAGATCGCTGCCGACCGCGCCAAGTCGCAGGTGGCCAATCTTCGCGACAAGATGGAAGACGAGCGCGGCGGCGGCGCCAGCGTGGCCGAGGCTGCCAAGAAGCTGGGCCTCAACGCCATCACGGTCGAGGCGGTCGACCGGTCCGGCAAGCAGCCCGACGGCCAGCCGGTGCCGAACATCCCGCTCGGCCTCGACGTCGTTGCGCAGGCCTTCAACAGCGATGTCGGCGTCGACAACGAGCCGATCTCGTTCCGTGGCGGCTATGTCTGGTACGAGGTGCTCGGCATTACCCCGCCGCGCGACCGCAGCCTCGACGAGGTGAAGGATCAGGTCGCCGCCAAATGGCGCGATGACGAGGTCGCGGCCAAGCTGCGCGCCAAGGCCACCGATCTCGTCAAGAAGCTCAACGAAGGCGGCAAGCTCGCCGATGAGGCGGCCATGCTCGGCGTAAAGGTCGAAACCGCCAGCGCGTTCAAGCGCGATGCGACTGTGCCCGGCGTGCCGGCCGGCGCTATCGTCGCCGCGTTCCGGACGGCCAAGGACGGCGTCGGCCAAACCGAAGCCGAGGGTGGCCGGCAATGGATCGTCTTTCGCGTCACCGATATCACCGAGCCGAAGGTCGATCTCGCCTCCGAGGACATTAAGAAGCTGAAGGACCAGCTGCAACGGGCGCTGGCCGACGAGCAAGGCACGGCCTATGTCATGAAGCTCGAGAAGGACATCGGGACGACGATCAACGAGGCCGCCGTCGCACAGGTGGTCGGCGGCGGCAACAACCAGTAACGGACGGCTGAGTGAGGCGATGAACGATCTCAAGTCCATCATCGGCAAGGTCGCGACCGGCGCGCCCTTGTCGCGCGAGGAGGCCGCATCCGCCTTCGACAGCATGATGTCCGGCGAAGCAACGCCGTCGCAGATGGGCGCGCTGCTGATGGCGTTGCGCGTGCGCGGCGAGACGGTGGAGGAGATCACCGGCGCGGTCAGCGTGATGCGGGCCAAGATGCTGCGGGTCGATGCGCCCGCCGGCGCAGTCGACATCGTCGGCACCGGCGGTGACGGTTCGGGCTCGGTCAACGTCTCGACCTGCGCGGCCTTCATCGTCGCGGGCGCCGGGATCCCGGTCGCCAAGCACGGCAATCGCGCTTTGTCCTCGCGGTCGGGCGCGGCCGACGTGCTCGCCGCGCTCGGCGTCAAGATCGATCTCAAGCCCGATCAGGTCGGGCGCTGCGTCCAGGAGGCCGGCATCGGCTTCATGTTCGCGCCGGCGCATCATCCGGCGATGAAGAATGTCGGCCCGACCCGCGTCGAGCTCGCGACCCGCACCATCTTCAATCTGCTGGGCCCGTTGTCGAATCCCGCAGGCGTCAAACACCAGATGGTCGGTGTGTTCTCGCGGCAATGGGTGGAGCCGCTGGCGCAGGTCTTGAAGAATCTCGGCTCGAAGGCGGCCTGGGTCGTGCACGGCTCCGACGGGCTCGACGAGATCACGTTGACCGGCCCGACCTTCGTCGCCGCGCTCGAGCACGGTCAGATCAGGACATTCGAGGTCACCCCCGAGCAGGCCGGGCTTGGCCTGTGCGGCAGCGACGGGCTCAAGGGCGGTGACGCGGCGGCCAATGCCGTGGCGCTGCAGAGCGTCCTGGACGGGATGCCGAGCCCCTATCGCGACGTCGCCCTGCTGAATGCGGCGGCGGCGCTGGTCGTCGCCGGCCGAGCCAAGACGCTTGCGGAAGGCGTTGCAATCGGCCGCGACGCGCTCGACAGCGGCGCGGCGGCGGCGCGGCTGAAGCACCTGATCGCGGTCTCCAACAGCTGATCTTTCGGAGCGCGCCATGTCGGATATCCTGGCCAAGATCGAAGCCTATAAGCGCGAGGAGATCGCCGCTGCCAAGCGCGCCTGTCCGCTCGCGGAGCTCGAGGCCCGCGCGCGCGACGCTTCGCCTCCCCGCGGATTTGTGGCCGCCATCCGCAACAAGCATGCGAACGGCGACTATGCGCTGATCGCGGAGGTGAAGAAGGCGTCGCCGTCGAAGGGGCTGATCCGCGCCGATTTCGACCCGCCCGTTCTCGCCAGGGCCTATCAGGCCGGCGGCGCCGCCTGCCTCTCTGTGCTGACCGATACGCCATCCTTCCAGGGGCATCTGGAGTTCATGGTGGCGGCGCGATCCGCGACCACTCTGCCCGTGTTGCGCAAGGACTTCTTGTTCGACACCTACCAGGTGGCCGAGGCGCGTGCGCATGGCGCAGACTGCATCCTGATCATCATGGCGGCGCTGGATGACGCAGCTGCCGCCGATATCGAGGCCGCGGCGCTCGACAGCGGCATGGATGTGCTGATCGAAATCCATGATCGCGACGAGCTCGACCGCGCGCTCAAGCTGCGCTCGCCGATGATCGGCATCAACAACCGCAACCTGCGCACCTTCGAGACCACGCTGGCGACCTCCGAGGCGCTCGCGCCGCTGGTGCCCAAGGAGCGTCTGCTCGTCGGCGAGAGCGGCATCTTCACCCCAGCCGATCTCACCCGTCTGGCGCGCGTCGACATCCAGACCTTCCTGGTCGGCGAAAGCCTGATGCGCCAGGCTGACGTGACCGCCGCGACGCGCGCGCTGCTGGCGCGCGACGCCAGCCCCGCAAACGCGGCCGAGTGATCATGGCCGATACGCCGGACAAGCCGTCCCTCACCCATATCGATGCCCGCGGCGAAGCCCGCATGGTCGACGTCTCGGACAAGCCCGCGACGGAGCGGACCGCGACCGCCGAGGGCCGCGTTGTCATGAGCGCCGCGACGCTGGAGCTGATCATGTCCGGCAACGCCAAGAAGGGCGACGTGCTCGGCACCGCCCGGATCGCCGGCATCATGGCCGCGAAGCGGACCTCGGACCTCATTCCGTTGTGCCACCCGCTGGCCCTCTCGAAGGTCACGGTCGACATCACCCCTGATGCCGCCCTGCCCGGCTGCCTGGTGAGCGCGACCGTGAAGGTCACCGGACCCACCGGCGTCGAGATGGAGGCGCTGACCGCCGTCTCCGTCGCCTGTCTCACCATCTATGATATGATCAAGGCTGCCGAGCGCGGCGTCCGCATCGAAGGCATTCGCTTGACCGAGAAACTCGGCGGCAAGTCCGGACACTATCGCGCCTGACGGCACCTGGGTGCCGAATACAACCGTAAATTAACCCATCGCTAACTCAACTTCCTAACCTGACCTGCACGGCGGTCCCTGTAGCCATGGTGGTGGGAGGGATACATTGCACGTCCGTCCCTCACGCCCTAGCAGCGTAACGGGACCGATGACGACAAACGCCAGTTCGGGGAGTTCCATCAGAGCCACGGCCGATCACGGGGGGCCGATCCGCTGGCTCATCGGTGGTGGTCTGACACTGATCGCAGCCATTGCGATCGGCGCCACCATCATGGCCGACAGCTTTCGGGAACGTGCGCTGAACAGCGCAACGCGCGAATTGGAGAACACCGTCCTGCTGCTGGCGCGCCATTTCGACCAGCAGATGGAAGATCTCGGCGCGATCCAGCGCGACCTCGCCGATTACGTCCGGCAGAGGCACATCGACACCGCCGCCCGCTTCAGAGAGCAGATGGGCAGCGCGCCCGTCAACGCCATGCTGCAAAGCAAGCTGAGCGCGGTGTCCTATGTCGGCGGCGTCAGCATCTTCGATTCCGAAGGCAACCTGATCAATTCCGCAACGTCATGGCCGGTGCCGGCGATCAATGTCGCCGATCGCGGTTATTTCCAGCGGCTGAAGTTCGATCCCGCATCGCCGCAACTGCTGATCGAACCGGTCGTGAGCCGGGTCACCGGCACGCATGTCGCCGTCATCGCGCTGAAGCTGACCGCGCCCAACGGCGAGTTCCTCGGCGTCATCGCCCGCAGTCTCGAGCCCGTCAATGTCGAGCGCTTCTTCGCGTCCGTCGCCCTCGGGCCTGAAGCCGCGATCTCGATGATGCATCGCGATGGGACATTGCTGGCGCGGCACCCCCGCCACGAGGGGATGCTGAACCAGAACTACAAAGATGCGCCGATCTTCCGGCAGATCCTGGCCGGCGACGGCAATACGACCGGCATCTTCAGCAGCCCCGTCGACCGCGAACACAGGATCGGCGCATCGCATCGCCTGACGAGCTATCCGCTGATCGTGACCGCGACGACGACGGTCTCGGCGGCGCTCGCCGATTGGCGCGAGCAGATGCGTTTCCTGATCGGCGTGGGCGTCACGTCGGTGCTGCTGATCGCCGGGATGCTCTATGTGGTGGTGCGCCGACTGATCAGCGACCACGAAGCATCGAACCAGCGATTGACGCTGGAGAAGGAACGGCTCGACAAGGCGGTCAACAACATGACCCAGGGTCTTCTGATGTTCGACGCATCGGAGCGCCTCGTCATCAGCAATCAGCGCTACATCGAGATGTACGGCCTCTCCGCCGACGTCGTGAAGCCCGGCTGCACGTTCCGCGAGCTGATCGCGCACCGCAAGGCCACCGGCTCCTTCATCGGCGACGAGGCCGAATATGTCGCAACTATTCTGCGCGACATCGGGCGCAAGAAGTCCCATTTGATCGAGACGCCGGACGGCCGCTCCATCGAGATCGTCAACGAGCCGCTCGCCGACGGCGGCTGGCTCGCCACCCATGAGGACATCACCGAGCGCCGCAAGGCCGAGCAGCGGATCACCCATCTTGCGCATTATGATGCGCTGACGGAGCTGCCGAACCGGACCCTGTTCCACGAGAGGCTGAAGCAGGAGCTGATCCACGTCTCCGCGGGACAGCGGCTCGCGCTGCATTACATCGACATCGACGAGTTCAAGGGCGTCAACGATTCACTCGGCCACCTGATCGGCGACGAGCTCCTGAAGTCGGTCGCCGCCAGCCTGAGCACCTGCGTCGGCGAGGCCGGCTTCGTCGCCCGGCTCGGTGGCGACGAATTCGCGGTCGTCCAGACGGGGATCCGCAACCGCGGCGATGTCGAGCAACTGATCGAGGACATTCTCGCCGCGATCCGCGCGCCGCGCGATTGTCTCGGCCATCAACTCACGGCCGACGCCTCGATCGGCGTCGCGCTGATCCCGGAACACGGCACCGAGCTCGACCAGATCATGAAGAACGCCGATCTGGCGATGTACGCCGCCAAGGGCGCGGGCCGCCGCACCTGGCGCTTCTTCGAGCCGGAGATGGATGCGCAGGTCAAGGCCCGCCATCAGCTCGAGGTCGACCTGCGCCAGGCGATGGTCGACGATCAACTCGAAGTCTACTATCAGCCCTGCGTGAGCCTGCAGGATGACCGTATCGTCGGCTGCGAGGCGCTGGTGCGCTGGAAACATCCGGTGCGCGGCAACGTCTCGCCCGCCGAGTTCATTCCGATTGCCGAGGACACCGGACTCATCAACCAGCTCGGCGAACGCGTTCTCCACCTCGCCTGCGCCGAGGCCGCGACCTGGCCGGACGACATCCGGCTCGCCGTCAACGTCTCGCCGGTGCAGTTCAAGAGCGGAACCCTGGCGCTCAAGGTCGCCAATGCACTGGCAACGTCGGGCCTGTCACCGCACCGGCTGGAGCTCGAAATCACCGAGGCCGTGCTGATCCGCGACGATGATGCGCTCGACACCCTGCACCAGCTGCGCGCGCTCGGCGTGCGCATTGCGCTCGACGATTTCGGCACAGGCTATTCCAGCCTGAGCTATCTGCAGCGGATCCCGTTCGACAAGATCAAGATCGACCGCTGCTTCGTCAAGGATATCACCGAGTCCGAAGGCTCGGCGAGCATCGTCCAGGCCGTGGTCAACATCGCCGCGATCCGCAAGATGTCGACAACAGCGGAAGGCGTCGAGACCGAGGCGCAGCGTCAGGTGCTGAAGCGGCTCGGCTGCTCGGAGATGCAGGGCTATCTGTTCAGCCCGCCGAAGCCCGCGGCCGACGTACGGAGCCTATTCAAGGCGCAGCGTCCCCCGAGCCGCGCCGATAGCACCAAGCGCCGGCGGCCGCGCTCCGATGCCGCGTGACCGCGGCCAGTTCCGAACCGATAAATACCGTTGCAATTTGAGCGTTTTCCGCAAGCCAAATTCAAACCCTGTCGACCGATCGAAACGCCGGCCGCTTGCCATCCCGCACGGTGCCATGATCTATCTGAAACAGACGGACATACTCCGTGTCCGCCTGTACACGATGGTCGAAAACCACGGCGGGACGGCTTCATAGCCGCCCCGTCGGGTGTGAGCATCTGGCCGCCGATAGGGCAGCCGCGCAGCCCTCCGAAACACCGGTCAGATCAATTCGGCACCGCTGCCTTGGCGCGAACGTCGGCATTCACAGTGACGCCGCGCAGCACGTTGAAGGCCGCGTGCAGCGCCTTGTCGTCCTTCTCATCCGGCGGAACGTAGGATTGCGAACCTGTCTGCTCGGTGCCGTCGGCCGCCGAGAGATGTCCGCGCATCGACGCTTCGCCCTTGATGTCGGTGCGATCCTTCAGATCATCCGGCACGTCCTGCTTGACCTCGATGTCGGGCGCGATGCCCTGCGCCTGGATCGAGCGGCCCGACGGCGTGTAATAGCGCGCGGTGGTCAGGGCGAGCGCGCCATTGCCGGCCCCGAGCGGAATGATCGTCTGCACCGAGCCCTTGCCGAATGACCGCGTGCCCACCAGCGTCGCGCGCTTGTGATCATGCAGCGCGCCCGCGACGATCTCCGAGGCCGAGGCCGATCCGCCGTTGATCAGAACCACCAGCGGCTTGCCCTTGGTGAGATCGCCGCCACGCGCCGTGAAGCGCTGCGTCTCTTCCGGATTGCGCCCGCGCGTCGACACCACTTCGCCACGTGGCAGGAACGTGCTGGACACCGACACCGCCTGGTCGAGCAGGCCGCCCGGATTGTTGCGCAGGTCGACGACATAGCCGGCGAGCTTGTCCTGCGGAATGTCCTTCGAGATGCTGGTGATCGCCTTGCGCAGGCTCTCGGTGGTCTGCTCGTTGAACGAGGTGATGCGGATATAGCCGATATCGCCGCCCTCGGTGTGATAACGCACCGGGCGGACACGGATGATCTCCCGCGTCAGCGTCACGTCGAGCGGCGCGTCCTTGCCCTTGCGCATGATGGTGAGCTTGGTCTTGGTGTTGACGCCGCCCTTCATCTTGGCAACGGCCTGTTCGAGCGTCAGCCCCTGGACCGCTTCGCCATCGATCTTGGCAATCAGGTCACCCGAGAGAATGCCAGCCTTCGAGGCCGGCGTATCGTCGATCGGAGCGACCACCTTGACGAGCCCATCCTCCATCGTGACCTCGATACCGAGGCCGCCGAACTCACCGGATGTCGTTTCCTGCATGTCGCGCCAGGACTTGTCGTTCATGTAGCGCGAATGCGGATCGAGCGATGACACCATGCCATTGATCGCCCCCTCGATGAGGGCGGGATCATCGGGCTTTTCGACGTAGTCGGCACGAACGCGCTCGAACACCGCGCCGAACAGGTTGAGCTGCGAATAGGTGTCGGCCATGCCGGCCGCGGCCTTGGCCCGTGCGATCAGTTGCGCACCGTCGGGTCCGCTGACCAGCAAGGTCAGTCCGACACCGGTCAGCGTGCCCGCCAGGAACAGCCAGTTCTTCCGCATTGTCTTTGCTTCCCGCGCTCGTTTGTCGGCCGACCAAATCACCTAGGTTACAAACGACCGGCCGGGGTGATCAGACCACGAACTCACACCACATTTCCGGTTTCTTCAAGGCCGATATTGCAGCGCCATGTCGAGATTCCGGATCCACCGGACGCAGCGCTGCGCCTGCCGCCCAGATGGACTTTCACCGGGCAATGTTCAACCCTCGCGCCGGTCCTGCGCGCCGGTCTTGGAGGTCGAGCCGCCGCCCACCCCGGCCTTTTACGGTCACCGCGCGATCACAACTTGCGGAGCCAAAGCCTCGCTGCGAATCACGCCGGGGGCGCGCGCCAGCAGGCTCCGGGCCGCGGTGGTCCGCCAGTTCGGAATGGCTTGCGCATCGCGGGTCCAATCGGCGATGCTTGCCGGCAAATCAGAACAGGGGCCGGGAGGCTGGGGCATGAATCAACAAACTCCGATCGAGGCGGCGTGGCGGAATGTCGAGCTCGGCGCCAGCGACGAAAAGTTCCAGAACCTGCACGAGTTCATCACGAAGGCGCGGATTCAGCTCAACCAGAATGCCTGGGACTACATCATCGGGGGGGCGGAAACCGAAACCACGCTGCGCCGAAACCGAATGGCGCTCGACGAGATCGCGTTTCGTCCGCGTGTGCTGCGCGACGTGTCCAAGGTCGACGCCTCGGTCGAGAGATTCGGGCGCAGGATGCGCCTGCCGCTGGTGATGGCCCCTGTCGGCGCGCTGGAGATCTTCGATCCCGCCGGCGCGGCCGCGGTTGCCCGCGGCGCGGGACGGTTCGGGGCGGCGCACATGCTGAGTTCTGTCTCCGAGCCTGGGCTGGAGAGGACCGCCGAGGCGGCGCCAGACGCGCTGCGCATCTTCCAGCTCTATGTGCGCGGCGATGACGCCTTCGTCGAGGATTATGTCAGCCGTGCCGTCGCCAACAGCTACACGGCGTTCTGCCTGACCGTCGACACCGCCCATTACAGCCGGCGCGAGCGCGACATCGCCAAGCGCTATGTGCGCGAGAGCCGGCTGCGCGCCACGGGCGGCGACCACCAGAAGGCGCTGAGCTGGCACACCGTCAAGCTGATCAAGGACAAGTTCAAGCTGCCGCTGATCATCAAGGGCATCGCGACCGCGGAGGACGCCCATATCGCGGTCGATCACGGCGTCGATTGGATCTACGTCTCCAACCATGGCGGCCGTCAGCTCGATCATGGGCGCGGCGCCATGCATGTGCTGCCTGAGATCGTCGCTGCCGTAAACGGCCGCGCCAAGATCATGGTCGATGGCGGCTTCTGCCGCGGCACCGACATCGTCAAGGCGATCGCCTGCGGCGCTGACCTGGTCGGGGTCGGGCGGCTGCAATGCTGGGCGCTGGCTGCCGCCGGCGAGGACGGCATTGTGCGCATGCTGGAGCTCCTGGAGGATGAGGTGATCCGCACGCTTGGCCTGCTGGGCCTTGCCTCCTTCGCGGAGCTCAACACCTCCTACCTTCATCCGGCGACCGCAACCCATCCGCCGAGCGTGTTCAGCGCGTTTCCTCTGGTCGACATCGCGCCATACCGCTATTGAGAGGCTGTCGCGGTCTACCGCCAGGGAACGCCATCTCGTCACATGCTCTCCTCCGATCTTCGCCCCGGCGCGGTCGACGCGCTGCTGTTCGATCTCGGCCGGGTCGTGATCGACATCGATTTCGTGCAGGTCGTGTCGCGCTGGGCCAGCCATGCTGGCCGCGCGCCGGAGGATCTCGCCGCGCGCTTTGTGCGCGACGAGATCTATCACGGGCATGAGCGCGGCACCGTCTCCGATGCTGCCTTCTTCGCCAATCTGCGCCGGCAGCTCGGCATCGACATCACCGACGATCAATTTCTCGAGGGCTGGAACGCGATCTTTGTCGGCCCGATGCCCGGCATCGGTCCCCTGCTCGTCCGCGCGGCAGACAGATTGCCGCTCTACGCCTTCTCCAACACCAACCAGCCGCATATCGAGCACTTCTCATCGCGCTACGCCGATCTGCTCGGTCATTTCCGCGAGATCTTTCTGTCGTCGTCGATCGGCCTGCGCAAGCCGGACGCCGCGGCCTATCAGCACGTGGTGCAGGCGATTGGAATCCGGGCCGAGCGCATCCTGTTCTTCGACGATCTCGCTGAGAACATCGAGGGCGCCCGTGCCAGCGGGCTGCAGGCGGTGCTGGTGCGCTCGACGGAGGACATCGCCGCGGCCCTGCAGGCGTTGGGGATCTGATCGCGTCGGCCCCTCATGTCTGACCAGATCCCCGCGCGCCGATCGGCCCGCAGCCGCTCCGCCTGCAAAGAGGAAACCGGCGGCAGTCACCACAGGTCCGGCCGACATCCGCGCGATCGCTGGCCACCCAGGCCCGAACCGCCTAAGCTCGCGACAGCCTCACCAACGCGGCCTCCTGGAGCGCGAATGGATCTTGAGATCATCTCCCTCGGCGATCGGCCCGACCTGATTCCCCGCGTGTTCTCGCCCGAACTCGACGGCGTCTGGCCCGACTTCATGCGGCAGGATCGGACGGCGATGCTGTACTACAGCGAGGCCGCGTTCGCGCATTATGCCGACTGCGCCTTTGCCGCGCTTGCTGGCGACGAGGTGGTCGGGCGCGCCTTTGCCGTTCCCTTCGCGTTCGGTGCTGAGGGCCGCAGCGAGCTCCCCGATACGGGCTGGGACGAGGTGATCCGCTGGGGTCACGAGGACCGCATGCTGGAGCGGCGACCGACAACGATGAGCGCGCTGGAGATCGCGCTGCTGCCGAAGGCACGCGTACCCGGCAGCTCGCGCGCGATGCTCGCGGCGCTCAAGGACTGCGCACGCGCGAAAGGTTTCGCCGAATTGTACGCGCCGGTGCGACCGAACCAGAAACATCAGCTGCCGCGGATGCCGATGCGGGACTATCTGCAGCAGCGCCGCCCCGATGGTCTGCTCGCGGATTCCTGGCTGCGCACGCACCTCGCCATCGGCGGCGAGATCATCAAGATCGCGCCATGCTCGATGACCATCGTCGGCACCCTCGCCGAGTGGACGCAATGGACCGGCGTGACGTTCGACCGCTCCGGCGAGGTCGAGCTGCCCAACGCGCTGGTGCCCGTAACCGCGTCAGTCGCGCATGATTACGCCGTCTATGTCGAGCCGAATGTCTGGATCCGGCATGTGGTATGATGGCGTACGCACAAGCATCCCGCCGATCAGGGCAGAGGCTCCCGCATGGTTGCGACGCCGGACTATGTCGAATTCCTGCGCGAGCAATTCGCGCCGCTCGGCTCCATCACGCTCAGGCGCATGTTCGGCAAGACGGGTATCTTCCATGACGGCGCGATGCTCGGCATGGTCGCTGACAACACGCTGTATCTGCGGGTCGACGATGACAATCGTGCCATGTTCGCTGAAGCACAATCGCATCCGCCGCTGAACTATCGCAAGAAGGACGTCGCGATCGACCTCGCCTTCTGGCGCATTCCCGACCGGCTCTTCGATGAGCCCGACGAATTCATCAGCTGGAGCCGTGCGGCATTGGCGGCGGCGCGTCGAGCCGCGGCGAAGCGGAAAAAATCTCCCCGAATGGTTTGGCAAGAGAAACAAGCATGACGTCGAGCACCATCTGGATCCATTCGGGCCGCGCGCAGCTTGCCGCCGAGCTCGCGGGTCACGGCGCCCCCGTGGTGTTCCTGCATGCCGCCGTGTTCGACCGCACGATGTGGCGGGCGCAGCTCGATGCTGTCGCGGCAACGCATCTGGCGATTGCCTATGACCGGCGCGGCTTCGGCGAGACGCGGACGGAGACGGAAGATCATTCGCCGATCGCTGACCTCCTCGCCGTCATCGATGCGTTGGCGCCGGGCCGGCCGGCGACGCTCGTCGCGTGCTCGCAAGGCGGCCGCATCGCGCTCGATTTCGCGCTTCTGCATCCGTCGCGCCTCCGCGCGCTGGTGCTGATCGCGCCGTCGGTCAGCGGAGCGCCGGAGCCGGTCTATCCACCGCCGATCGAACCGCTGCTCACCCGGCTCGCCGCGGCCGAGGCTGCGCGCGACTGGGACCGGGTCAGCGCGATCAAGGTCCACCTCTGGCTTGATGGACCGCTGCAGCGGGAAGGCCGCATCACCGGCGAGCTGCGCGCGAGCTTTCTGCAGAAGAACCTGGCGGCACTGCGCGCGCCGGCGGTCGGCGCCAACCTCGACACGGCACCCGCCTTCCCGCGCCTCGCCGAGATCACCGCGCCGTCACGCATCATCTGGGGCGGGTCCGACTTTCCTCACATCCAGGAGCGAAGCCGCCTGATCGCGGCCACATTGCCGAACGGCTCGGGCTGCGCGATCGCCGAAGCGGCGCATCTGCCGAGCCTGGAGCGGCCGCAGGAGGTCACCCGCCTGATCACGGACTTTCTCGCGGGCTTGTGAGATCGCTGCCGAGGCAGGCCCCGCGGACTGATGCGAACTTGGCGTGCGGCTTAGACCTTGGCCGGGCCGTGTGCGTTCGGTTAGAAGGCGAGACTTTCGAGTCGTCCTCCCGTCTCCGTCCGAAGGAACTTCCATGGCCCTGATGCCGGTGTCCGATGCGTTGTCTGCAGTGCTCGCCGGCGCCGAGCCCCTGGCCGAGGAAAAGGTGGGGTTGGACGCCGCGTTTCACCGGGTGCTCGCCCGCGACCTCGCGGCGCTGCGGACCCAGCCGCCCGAAGCGATGTCGGCGATGGACGGCTATGCTCTGCGCGCAGCCGACGCCGACAAGCCCAAGGCACGATTGAAAGTCATCGGCGAGGTCGCGGCGGGACGGCCGTTCGACCGCGTCGTGGGGCCCGGCGAGACCGCCCGAATCTTCACCGGCGGCGTGGTGCCGGAGGGCGCCGATGCGGTCGTGATCCAGGAGGACACGATCGCCGAGGATGGCCACGTCGTGATCACGGAGCCGGCGATCAAGGGCCGGCACATCCGGCCCGCCGGCGTGGACTTCCACCAGGGCATGGTGCTGCTGCAGGCCGGACGCCGTCTCAGCGACCGCGATCTGTCGCTCGCCGCCAGCATGAACCATCCGGCGCTGCCGGTACGGCGCCGGCCGAAGGTGGCGCTGCTCGCGACCGGCGACGAGCTGGTGATGCCGGGATCCACGCCCGGGCCCGGCCAGATCGTCTATTCCAACGGCTACGCGCTGCGCGCGCTGGTGCGCAGCGAAGGCGCCGAAGCCATCGATCTCGGCATTGCCGCCGATACGCTCGAAGCGACCGTCGCCGGCATTCGCCGCGCGCGCGAGGCCGCGGCCGACATTCTCGTCACCACCGGCGGCGCGTCGGTTGGCGATCATGACCTGGTCAAGCAGGCGCTCGAGGCCGAGGGCGTCGAGATGGCGTTCTGGAAGATCGCGATGCGCCCGGGCAAGCCGATGATGCATGGCCGCCTCGCCGGCATGCGCGTCATCGGTCTGCCGGGTAATCCGGTGTCGTCCTATGTCTGCGCGATCCTGTTTCTGGTGCCGCTGATTCGCAGCCTGCTCGGCCGGGAGCCGCAGCTGCCGCGCGAGACCGCCCTGCTCGGCCGCGACCTCGGCGCCAACGATTCGCGTGAGGACTATCTGCGGGCACAGCTCGACAAGCGCGCCGACGGCACGCTGATCGCAACCCCCGTGACGCAGCAGGATTCCTCGCTGCTCGGGAATCTCGCGCTGTCGCAGGCGCTGGTGATCCGCCCGGCGTTCGCGCCGAAGGCATCGGCCGGCAGCCCATGCGAGATCCTGCGCCTTCCGCTCTGAGCCGATTTCCCCGGCAAATCCCGGTCCGTTCACCATATTTTTGGGATTGCGGAACACACATCGAACATATAGTGTCCGTTCATGATTTGTTTTTAGTATGTTGCGGGCGAACGCGATCGTCCGATTCCCCTTCGCTCTCGAACGCTGGTCGTCGGAGCACGGCACGGGACTCGGACGACACCAACTGGGGACCAGGTCGAGATGCTGACGCGCAAACAGTACGAACTTCTGCGGTTCATCAATGAACGGCTCAAGGAAGCCGGTGTGCCGCCGTCCTTCGACGAGATGAAAGATGCGCTCGACCTGCGCTCGAAGTCCGGCATCCATCGCCTGATCACGGCGCTGGAGGAGCGTGGCTTCATCCGTCGGTTGCCCAATCGCGCCCGCGCGATCGAGGTGATCAAGCTTCCGGAGCTGTCGCAGGCGGCCAGCAATCGCCGCGGTTTCACGCCGTCGGTCATCGAGGGGAATCTCGGCAAGGTGAGAACCTCCACGCCGGCGCTCGACGACGGCGAACGGCCCGTCGCGGTGCCGGTCATGGGCCGGATTGCCGCCGGTACCCCGATCGAGGCGCTGCAGACCCGCAGCCATACAATCAGCGTTCCGGCTGACATGCTCGGCAATGGCGATCATTACGCCCTCGAAGTGCGCGGCGATTCGATGGTCGATGCCGGTATTCTCGACGGCGACATGGCGCTGATCCAGCGCAACGAGACCGCCGACACCGGCGACATCGTGGTGGCGCTGATCGACGATGAGGAAGCGACATTGAAGCGCTTCCGGCGCCGCGGCGCCTCGATCGCGCTGGAGCCCGCCAACACCGCTTACGAGGTGCGCATCCTGCCGCCCAACCGGGTGAAGATCCAGGGCAAGCTGGTTGGCCTCTATCGCAAATACTGATCGCGGACATGCTGCGCGGATACTGACGCCGACAAGCTCGGCGGTCGTCACGATCAGCGGACCTCAACACTGACCGGGGGCGTGAGTGAGCTCCGCCGTCGGGACGATGCGGCGGCCACCTCAGGAAGCGGTGCGTCGCGCGACAGCGGCCGCTGGCGGCGAGCAATCACGCCCTCTGCCAATGCACCTCATGATGTGCAACGGATGTGCAACGCGGCAGACTCGAACGCGTGCTCAAACGCTTGTGATCGCGCGCAGGCAGAGGCCGTGCAGATCAGCGCAGAAATGCCGCGAAGCGCGCGCTAACATCCTCCTTGATGTCCACTCTGATAGAGGCCTGCGCCTGTCCGGGGGGAGCGTGGGTCGGCTATCTCTGAACGAGGAGCGATCCGATGTGTGACTACAGCCTCCATGCCGTTGCCTCCCGTCCCGCCAAGGTCGGCGAGACGCTGATTTCGACGACGTTCCGCGGCACCGCGACCCGTGGCTTCGCCTTGGAAAGCGAGCCCAACGTCGCGGTCTGCATGCTCCCCGGCACCGAGCTCGCGTTCGCCGAGGACGTCCGCTACGATAGCCGCTGGCTGTGGACCCGCACGATCCGCGAGCGCGTGGCCAAGTTCAACACCATCGAGAAGCACGTCCCCGATCGCCATCACGACGCCGTTGAGTTCGCCGACGGGCGCCATGTGCTTGTCACCCAGCTGTGCGAGGGCCAGCGCGTAACCGTGCTGCAGCTGCCGGTCACCAAGCCATCAGCCGATCGACGCCCGGATGTTGCGGAGGAGCTTCCGGCGACAGAAAGCCCGACGATTCGCCGTATCAGCATCACCTGATCGTACCGCTCGGCACCCGCTCGCGTTTTCTTGGCAAATCCACCCTCGTTCGGCGCGTCTGGATTCGCCGAGTCTGGATTCGCCAAGCCCATTCTTCGGATCGCACCGACGCGGCGCGGCAGCTCCTCGTTTTGGCAACAACCGGCGGCCGCCGCTTGGCGGCCTCTGGAAACGAACATCTGGTAACGAACATGGGGCGCTCGGCGGTCATCTTGTGAGTCCGCGGAGCGTCTCGTGATGTTGGCGTTCCATTTGAGATGATTGCGTGGGTGAACCGGCCCCCTCGCCGGTCGTGAACGACCTAATCATCTGCACCCTGCTCCGCCTCAGGCGGTGTCGCGTCCTGGACGCGTGGCATCGACGCGCGCGGCGTCAGCACCGGCTCGAACTCGCCCGTCTCGGCGGCTGGCCACCATGGCCGGCTGGTGCCGACGGCGCGCGCCGGTGTGACAGCAAATCCCGCCCCCTGCGTCGCCAGCATCAAGGCGCCCTGCTGCTGCAGGCGCTGGCGATCAATCGCGGCGGCTGCGCAGGACGCTGGCGCAGCGCGCGACGTCACGATCAGTGCCGCGCGCGTGCAATCGTCGGCCAGCGCCTCCGGGCGCAGCGTCAGCGCCACGAACCGGCCATCGGCCATGGCCATCACACAACCGGACTCGTCGCAGGACACCCCGTCTCCCAGGGTGGGGTCCGACGGCACGCGCGGATCGGCATCGGCCGCCAGCCACTCCTTGACGACGAACACATCCTTGCCGGTCCGCATCACATGCAGCCGACCGTCGCGCCCGCGCACGGCGACCGCGCGTCCGTCGCCGGAAATCAGGATGTCCGGCTGCGGCGTGCTGACGGACCAGATCGTGGCAATAGCGATCAGGACCGCGCCCGACCAGCGCAGCGGTGTCCGCAACAGGCCGATGAGCAGGAGCCCGAAACTGGCCAGGATCAGCGGACCGATGCCGAACGCCGTGACGCGTCCGACGGCCCCAGGTAGCGCCGCCACCCAGCGCGTCACCGCGATCATCCAGTCGATGCCCCAGCCCATCAATGTCCAGCAAAGACCGTCGAGTCCGAAGGGCGCCGCAAGCAGTCCCAGCAGGCCGGCCGGCATCACCAGCGCCGAGACCACGGGCATGGCCGCAAGATTGGCCAGCACGCCATAGGGCGTGATCCGATGGAAGTGAAACGCCGCATAGGGCGTCGTGGCGAGCCCAGCGATCAGCGAGGCCAAGAGCAGCATCGCGAGTTCGCGGCCGCCCCATAATGCGATGCGTTCGGTGACGGACCTGTCCGGCGTCGCGAATAATCGCGGCAGCCCGAATTGCACCAGCGCGACCAGGCCGAGCGTCGCCGCGAACGACATCTGAAAGCTCGGATGGACGAGCGCTTCGGGCGCCGCGATCAGGACGATCATCGCCGCGACGGCCAGCGTGCGGAACGTCACCGCGCGGCGGTCGACCATGACTGCGATCAGCACGACGGCCGTCATGAAGAACGACCGCTGTGTCGCGACCTCCGCGCCCGACAGGAGCAGATAGAACGCCGCCGCGACCAAAGCCGCCGCAGCCGCCCATTTCTTGATCGGGAGGCTCACCGTGAGGCCGGGGATCAGTGCGAGCAGCGCGCGCACCGCGAAGAACACGACGCCCGCGACCACCGCCATGTGATAGCCCGAGATCGAGAGCACATGGCCGAGGCCCGAGATGAACATCGCGTCGTTGACATCAGGCGTGATCGCATCGCGCCGGCCGGTCAGCAGCGCGGTCGCGATGGCGCGCTCGTCGCCATCGAGCCGGGCCCGGATGCGCGCGTCGATCGCATCGCGCAGGCCCTGCATGGCCGCCCCATAGCGCAGGCCAAAGCCGCCCTCCTGCGGCGGCGTCAGCGTCGTGATCCCGCCCATTACGAAGCCGGAGGCGCCGATGCCTTGGAAGAACATGTCGCGCGCGAAATCGTAGCTGCCGGGCCGCACCGGCGCCAGTGGGGGCAGCAGCCGCGCCTTGAGCTGCACGAAGCTGCCGACATCGGGCGCGGTGCCCTTGCGCACGGCCAGCCGGACGCGCGTCAGCGTGATCGCGTGGCGATCGCTCTCCATCGCGGTCACACGCAGCACGATGCGATCGCTGCGCTCGCGGATGTCACGCGCCTCGACGAAGCCGGACAGCGCCACGGAGTAAAGCGGCCGAGGCAGCACCGGATGCGCCACGCGTGCGGTCTTGCTGGTCGCGACCGCATAGCCGGACGCCGCGGCCGCGATCATCACCACCGCCGGAAACAGCGGATGCCGCCGCATCAGCGCGGCGACGATGCAGAGCAGCAGCGCGGTCGGCACGCTTGCCCACAGCGCGGGCTCATGATCGGCGGCAAAATAAACCGCAATGCCGGCGCCGAAGGCGACCGGCACCCAGGGCAGCAGCCGGCCAGCCCCGGCCTCCTCGCGCGTCCAGCGCGTCAGATGGGCGGATAGCGACGGCCAGGCGTCGGCGCCGACCTCAGGCCAGCCTCCGGTCCGCGCGCCGCGTGGCGGCCAGACATCGGCCATCACGCCCGCGATCCCGCGACGCCATCCTGGCGGCCTGGCGGGCTCCGCCATCTCGGTACCCCGTAATTTTACGGAAGCAGAGGCTAGCGGAACTCAGCGGAACTGGCCTAGCGGAACAAAACGCGAATCTCGCAGCTATGTGCACGAATGGTGATTGGAACTTTGGGTCGCATCGGTGCTTATTGGGGCATGGACGACGACCGTATTGACGACCCCCTTGCCGATCTCGATCTCGAGAAGGCGATCCACCTGCGCTGGACATTGCGAGACATCAAAGGACGCCGGCTCGCGCTCTCGCCCGTCGCGGACGAGGATATTGCGCTGCTCACCGCCCGCGGTCTTGTCGAGGTCAGCAACGGCGTGCCGAGGCTGACCGAGGCTGGCCATGACGCGATCACCTGAGGCGGCGATCGCGCCGGCCGGGCGCATCATCCGCCTTTCGCGACTTCCTTGGCGAACGTATCGCGCAGGCCGATCGTGCGGTTGAAGACGAGCTTGTCCGGCGTCGAGTCCGGATCGCGCACGAAATAGCCCTGGCGCTCGAACTGCATCGGTGCATCCGAATTGGCTGCCGCGATCGCCGGCTCGATCCGGGCGTCGGTCAGCACTTCGAGCGAGTTGGGGTTGAGGTCGGCGGTGAAGTCGGCGGCGTTGGGGCTCGGATTGGCGAACAGCTGATTGTAGATGCGGATCTCGGCCGTGAGGGACTGCGCTGCCGGCAGCCAGTGCATCGTCGCCTTGACTTTGCGCCCATCGGGCGCGTTGCCGCCCTTGGTCGCCGGATCATAGGTGCAGCGCAGCTCGACGATCTCGCCGGCCGCGTTCTTGATGACCTCGCGGCACTTGATGAAATAGGCATAGCGCAGCCGCACCTCGGTGCCGGGCGACAGGCGGAAGAACTTCTTGGGCGGGTTCTCCATGAAGTCGTCCTGCTCAATATAAAGCTCGCGGCCGAAAGCGATCTTGCGGGTGCCGGCGGATGGATCGTCCGGATGGTTGATCGCCTCGAGTTCCTCGACCTGGCCTTCCGGATAGTTCTCGATCACCATCTTCAAGGGACGCAGCACCGCCATGCGGCGCAACGCCGTGCGGTTCAGCTCCTCGCGGATGCAGAATTCGAGCATGCCGACATCGACGATGCTGTTGGCTTTCGCAATGCCGATGCGCTTGATGAACTCGCGCACCGCGGCCGGCGGCACGCCGCGGCGCTTCAGCCCGGCGATGGTCGGCATGCGCGGATCGTTCCAGCCGGCAACGTGGCCGTCCTGCACCAGCCGCGTCAGCACGCGCTTGGACAGCAGCGTGTAGGTCAGGTTGAGCCGCGCGAACTCGTATTGATGCGGATGCGACGGCACCGGCAGCTTGTCGAGGAGCCATTCGTAGAGCGGCCGGTGATCCTCGAATTCGAGCGTGCAGATCGAGTGCGTGACGCCCTCGATCGCGTCCGACTGGCCGTGGGCGTAATCATAGCTCGGATAGATCTTCCAGGTGTCGCCGGTGCGCGGGTGATGGGCGTGCAGAATCCGGTAAAGCACGGGGTCGCGCAGGTTGATGTTGCCGGCGGCCATGTCGATCTTGGCGCGCAGCACGCGCGCGCCGTTCGGGAATTCGCCGGCCTTCATGCGCCGGAACAGGTCGAGATTCTCCTCGACCGTTCGGTCGCGGAACGGGCTGTTCTTGCCGGGCTCGGTGAGCGTGCCGCGCGCCAGCCGGATCTCCTCCTGCGACTGGTCGTCGACATAAGCGAGGCCGGCCTTGATCAGCCCTTCCGCCCACTCGTAAAGCCGCTCGAAATAGTCCGACGCGTAGAACAGGTTGTCGCCCCAATCGTAGCCGAGCCAGCGCACGTCGGCCTGGATGGAATCGATATATTCCTGCTCCTCCTTGGTCGGATTGGTGTCGTCGAAACGCAGATTGCAGCGGCCGCCGAATTCCTTGGCGATGCCGAAGTTGAGACCGATCGACTTGGCATGGCCGATATGCAGGTAGCCGTTCGGCTCCGGCGGGAACCGGGTGACGACGGTCTTGTGCCTGCCGCTGTCGAGATCGGCCTGGACGATGTCGCGGATGAAGTCGCGCCCTGCCTCAGCCGTCGCTGCCGTGTCTGTCGTCGTGGTCATCAAGAATATCCTGCTCCGGAATTTGGCAGCCTATCTGCCAAATCCGCCTCCCCCAAGGAAGGCTTTAGTTATGCGATAGGCCTGCTATACACCCCCCGCCCTTTACAGCCCCTGCCTGGATTTCGTGCTGCCGCCCATGACCTCACCGATCGTCACGCGCTTTGCCCCCTCCCCGACCGGCTTTCTCCATATCGGAGGCGCCCGGACGGCGCTGTTCAACTGGCTGTATGCGCGCGGCCGCGGCGGCAAGATGCTGCTCAGAATCGAGGACACCGACCGCGAGCGCTCGACGACGGCAGCGATCGACGCCATCCTGGACGGGCTGAAATGGCTCGAACTCGATTGGGACGGCGAGGTCATCTACCAATATAGCCGCGCCGCGCGCCACCGCGAGGTCGCCGAGCAGCTGCTCGCCAGCGGCATGGCGTATCGCTGCTATGCCACCGCGGAAGAGCTGGCTGCCATGCGCGAGAAGGCGCGCGCCGAAGGCCGTACCCGGCTCTATGACGGGATGTGGCGCGACCGCGACCCGAAGGACGCGCCAGGCGACGTCAAGCCGACGATCCGGCTGCGCGCACCGCTGACCGGCGAGACCGTCATCGAGGACCAGGTGCAGGGCCGCGTGGTCTGGCAGAACGAGAATCTCGACGACCTCGTGCTGCTGCGAGGCGATGGCAATCCGACCTATATGCTGGCCGTGGTGGTCGACGATCACGATATGGGGGTCACCCATGTGATCCGCGGCGACGACCATCTGATCAACGCCGCGCGCCAGAAGCAGATCTACGATGCGCTGGGCTGGACGGTGCCGTCGATGTCGCACATCCCGTTGATTCACGGGCCCGACGGTTCGAAGCTGTCGAAGCGCCACGGCGCACTCGGCGTCGATGCCTACCGCGCGATGGGATATTTGCCGTCCGCGCTGCGCAATTACCTGGTGCGGCTCGGCTGGAGCCATGGCGACCAGGAGATTTTCTCGACCGAGGAGATGATCAAAGCGTTCGATCTGCCGGCGATCGGCCGCTCGGCGGCGCGTTTCGACTTCGCCAAGCTGGAAAATCTCAACGGCCACTATATCCGCCACAGCGATGACGCAGCGCTCGTCCGGCAGTTCGAGGACGTGCTGAATTACGTGCCGAACGGCGCGACGCTCAAGGCCAAGCTCAATGACGCGACGCGCGCGCAGCTGACCCAGGCGATGCCGAGCCTGAAGGAGCGCGCCAAGACGCTGCTGGAGCTGATCGACGGCGCCGCCTTCCTCTTCGCCGACCGGCCGCTGCCGATCGATGCCAAGGCTGCCGCCCTGCTGACGCCGGACAGTCGCGCCTTGATCGGCCGACTGCACGACGCGCTGGCGGCCGTGGAGCCCTGGAGCGGCCCGGCCACAGAAGCCGCGCTGCGTGCATTTGCCGAAACGAACAATCTCAAGCTGGGCGCGGTGGCCCAGCCGCTGCGCGCCGCGCTGACCGGACGGACCACCTCGCCCGGCATCTTCGACGTTTTGGCAATTCTGGGGCGTGATGAATCCCTAGGCCGTCTCAAAGATCAGACCACCTCATAAGGTCTCATTTACCCCATCTTGCAGCGCACAGGGCAATACGATACGCATTTGCGCGGCACCAACCGGTGTCCCGGCTTTGGCATTCGTAACACGTTGCGGCGGGCCTCGTTTACGGATGTTACAGCCGAAGGACACTAGTAAGTATAAGAATCCAGTGCGGTTTCGGATTTGACCTTCGCTTAAGGTCTTCGCAGCGAAAGTGCATGCGAATGTCTTTGACGCGAATGTCTCTGACGCGAATGTCAAAGCCACCGCACTAGATAAAGTCCACCCGCCCTGCCATCTCTCAAAAAGAACAAGGGCCAAGCCTAACGATCTCATCGGGGACAAACGATGGACGCAAAATCCGCAAGCAAGACCGCGACCCTCACCGTCGGCAACAAGAACTTTGATCTTCCGATCCTGAGCGGCACGGTGGGCCCCGACGTCATCGACATCGGCAAGCTCTACGCCCAGACCGGGATGTTCACCTATGACCCCGGCTTCACCTCCACCGGCAGCTGCCAGTCCAAGATCACCTATATCGACGGCGACGCCGGCGTCCTGGAATACCGCGGCTACCCGATCGAGCAGCTCGCCGAGAAGGGCGACTTCCTGGAGACCTGCTATCTCCTGCTGTACGGGGAACTCCCGACGGCGGCGCAGAAGAAAGACTTCGACTATCGCGTGACCCATCACACGATGGTGCACGAGCAGATGTCGCGCTTCTTCCACGGCTTCCGCCGTGACGCGCATCCGATGGCGGTCATGGTGGCCTCGGTCGGCGCGCTGGCCGCGTTCTACCACGACTCGACCGACATCAACGATCCGAAGCAGCGCATGATCGCGTCGATGCGGATGATCGCGAAGATCCCGACGCTCGCGGCGATGGCCTACAAATACACCATCGGCCAGCCCTTCGTTTATCCGAAGAACGCGCTGTCGTTCGCCGAGAACTTCCTGCACATGTGCTTCGCCGTGCCGTGCGAGGATTACAAGCCGAACCCGGTGCTCGCCGACGCGCTCGACAAGATCTTCATCCTGCACGCCGATCACGAGCAGAACGCGTCGACCTCGACGGTCCGCATCGCCGGCTCCTCGGGCGCCAATCCGTTCGCCTGCATCGCCGCCGGCATTGCCTGCCTGTGGGGCCCGGCGCATGGCGGCGCCAATGAGGCCGCACTGAACATGCTGGCCGAGATCGGCACCGTCGACAAGATCCCTGAGTTCATCGCCAAGGTGAAGGACAAGAACAGCGACGTGCGCCTGATGGGCTTCGGCCATCGCGTCTACAAGAACTACGACCCGCGCGCCAAGATCATGCAGAAGATGTGTCACGCGGTGCTCAAGGAGACGGGCCACGCCGACGACCAGATGCTGAAGGTCGCGCTGGAGCTCGAGAAGATCGCGCTCAGCGATCAGTACTTCATCGACCGCAAGCTGTATCCGAACGTCGACTTCTATTCGGGCATCACGCTCAAGGCGATGGGCTTCCCGGTCTCGATGTTCACCGTGCTGTTCGCGGTCGCCCGCACCGTCGGCTGGATCAGCCAGTGGAGCGAGATGATCGAGGACCCGCAGCAGAAGATCGGCCGGCCGCGCCAGCTCTACACCGGCGTGGCCACCCGCAACTATGTCGAGATCGACAAGCGCGGCTGATCGATAGCGAGATCAATCATCAAGGGCCCGTCCAGAGCGCTGGACGGGCCTTTTTCATTGCGGTTGGATGGTCTGATCTCAACAGCGCAAGGGCGGCGCAATGGCCAAACGGCTTCGGCTCTTCCGACGGATCTGCGCCACGGCGCTGATGCTGGCCTGCATCGGCGCGAGCCCAACGCATGCAGACGATGCAGCGCCGCAGGAACTGACCGTCGCGACCGCCGACGCGCCGGTCGCGATCAAGCTGTTTCCCGGCCGTCAGGACGGCAGGCGGCCGGCCGTGATCATTCTCCACGGCGCACAGGGGATTGAGCGCTTTGCGGCAGCGTATCGACGTTATGCCGAGACGCTGGCTCAGAAGGGGATCGATGCGGTTCTCGTCTCCTACTACGCCGCCGCCGACATCGAGCCGATGGGATCATCTGATCAGGCTTCGCGGCAAGCGTACTTCTCCGAACACTTGCCAAAGTGGTCGGCGCGCATCCGCGACGTCGTCTCCTTCATGGCGCGACGTGACGTGTTCTCCGGCAAGGTCGGGCTGCTCGGTTTCTCCAATGGCGGCTTCCTCGCCGTGACCTCTGCCGCATCAGATCCGCGGATCGACGCGCTGGTGGTGTTTTATGGCGGGATTCCCGGCCCGGCTCAGCATGGCCTGGCTCACCTGCCGCCTCTGCTCGCGCTGCACGGCGACGCCGACCGCAACGTCCCCCTCTCGTCGGGCAAGGCGCTTGTCGATCGTGCCGCGGCACTCGGCGGTGCGGCCGATCTGGTCGTCTATCCGGGCATGGGCCACGGCTTCGATTTCGATCCAAGCCGCCCTGAAGCCGCCGACGCGCTGACACGAACGGTCAGTTTTCTCCAGGCGCATTTGCGGTGAGCGCGTCCTGACATCGCCGGATGTCCGCGCCCCGAACGCATCAGCCCGGCGCTCGTTCGCGGCGCATCGTCGCCAGCACGATGTCGGCGGCACGCTCGCTCGGCGAGGCCGCGCCTGTCGCCATGATGCTGTCGAGGCGACTGAACGCGGCAACTTGGCGGGCGCGGACGGGCCCGTCTTTCAACAGATCGACCAGCACCGGCGCAAGATTGTCCGCCGTGCAGTCTTCCTGCAGGAACTCCGGAATGACGGCCTCGCCGATCACGAGATTGGCGAGGATCACCGATGGCACCTTGACGAGACGCCGCAGGATGAAGGCTTCGACTTGGCCGACGCGATAGGCCGTGACCATCGGCACGCCGGCCAGCGCGAGTTCGAGGGTCACCGTACCGGATTTGGCGAGCGCCGCGCGCGCGCTGCGGAAGGCGGCGCGCTTCTCGTCCTCGCCCATGATGATGGTCGGCTGCACCGGCCAATTGGCCACCCCTGCTTTGACAGCGGCCTCGAGATGCGGTGTCGTCGGCAGCACCGCTTCGCACGCGATGCCTTGGGCCTGCAGCCGGGCCAGGGTCTCGCCGAACACCGGCATATGCCGCCCGACCTCGCTGCGGCGGCTGCCGGGCAGCACCAGCAACCGTGGCGGCGCGGCCTCGCGGCGCGCCTGCTCCTCCGGGGTGGGACGCAGGCTCGCAAGCTGCTCGATCAGGGGATGGCCGACATAGGTGCAGGGCGGACCATCGAGCCGGCGGAATGCGTCGGGCTCGAACGGCAGCAGGCCGAGGACATGATCGACATAGCCACGCATCGTCTGTGCCCGGCCCGGCCGCCACGCCCACACGGTCGGCGCCACGTAGTTGACGATCGGGATCGCGCCATCGCGCGCGCGAACCCGCTTCGCCACGCGCTGGGTGAAATCGGGACTGTCGATGATGACGAGCACGTCCGGCTGCGACGCGACGATCGCATCCACCGTGCCGCGGATCAGGCGCAAGATCTTGGGCAGCTGCTTCAGCACGGCGGTGAAACCGACGATCGACAGCTCCTCGATCGGAAACAGCGAGACGAGACCCTCGCCGATCATGCCGCGGCCGCCGACGCCGGAAAACGCGACGCCATCCCCGAGACGTTGGCGCAGCACCTTCATCAGGCTGGCGCCGAGACGGTCCCCCGACTCCTCGGTCGCGACCAGACAGATCCTGCGGATGGCCGGGCCTGCCGCGGGGAGCGCCGTCACGCAGCGACGCCCGTGATGAACAGGCCGGCACGATCGGCCGCCGAGACGGTTTCCTGCGGGTCGGCCAGCAGCGTGTAGCCGGCAGAGACGGCGACGCCGGCGAGGCCCGCAGCGGACAGGCCTTCCACGGTGCGCGGACCGATGGTCGGCAGGTCATAGCGGAGGTCCTGGCCGGATTTCGGCGCCTTCACCAGCACGCCTCGCCCGGCCGCGGACCGGATGCGGCGATCGGCGCGCAGGCGCACGACGCGGGCCAACAGCCCGTCGGTGCCCCCAATGTCTTCGAGTGCCACGACATGCCCATCGATCACGACCACGGCCTGGCCGACATCGAACGGCGCCATGGCGCGGAGCACGGCGAGCCCCTTGGCGATATCGCCGGTGACCAGATCATTCGGCCGGCTTCGCGTCAGATGCCCTTCGGGAACGAGCAGATTGGGAGCGACATCCTTGACGCCGATCATATGGAAGCCGTGGCGCTCGAAGATACGGCCGACGCCCGACAGCAGATGATCGTCGCCGCCCCGGAATGCCGACCAGATGTAGGGCAGCTCGCGCAAGGTGCCCCAGTCGATACGGATCTCGGAGACCGCGGGACGCACGAGGTTGCCGATGAACATCAGGTCGCGGACGCCCTCGGCCTTCAACAACTTCAAGGCATTGCCGAGCTGGCCGAGGCCGATCCAGTGATGGCGGAAGCGCGCCAGCGGCTTCGGGTCGCAGATGCCTTTCAACGCAAACAGCACCGGCGTCTGCCCGCGCGCCACGATCTCGTCGGCCACCGCGAAGGGCAGCACGCCACCGGCCGCGATCAGGCCAACAGGCGGCGAGGTCTCGGTGGCCGGCCCGCCCATGTCGGTCAAAGCTCCGCAGCCGGTCTGCCGATCTCGGGCAGGCAGAGCGCGCGATGTCGACCACCGTCGATGAAGGACAGGATCTCGCCGATGGCCGGATCATCTCCCGCCATCGGACGCACGGCCGCAAGCCGATCGGCGAACACGCCGGGGCCGTGGAACAGCTTCTGATAAAAGGCGCGGACCGTCGCGAGCCGTTCGCGGGTGAACTTGCGGCGCTTCATGCCGATGATGTTGAGGCCTTCGAGCGCGGCATACTGGCCGTTGACCAGACCGTACGGAATGATGTCGCCGCGCACGCCGCAGACGCCGCCGACCATCACGCCATGGCCGATCCGGGTGAACTGATGCACTGCCGACAGGCCGCCGATATAGACGGAATCGCCGACCTCGACATGACCGCCGAGCGTCGCCGAGGTGGCGAAAATGACGTTGTTGCCGACCACGCAATCATGGGCGACATGGGCGTTGTTCATGAAGAACCCGCCATCGCCGACCTTGGTCAACCCGCCGCCCTTGGTGGTGCCGATGTTCATCGTCACGCCTTCGCGGAAGGTGCAGCCGGAGCCGATCACGAGCCGGTGCGGCTCGCCGCGATAGCTCAGATCCTGCGGCGCGCCGCCCAGCACCACGAAGGGCGAGATCACATTGTCGTCGCCGATCGTGGTGTGGCCCATGATCTGGACGTGGCTGATCAGCTTGCAATTCGCCCCGATGACGACGTGTGGGCCGATGACGCAGAAGGGACCGATGACGGTGCCCTCGCCGATGACGGCGCCGTCCTCGACGCGCGCGGTGGGATCAATCTTGCTCATCTCGACGCAATCAACTCTCTACCAGCACGCACGTCAGTCGGTCAGCATGGCGCCGACATCGGCCTCGGCGACGACTGTCCCGTCGACCTTGGCGTCACCGTGAAACCACCACATCGTCTTGCGCCGCCCGATCGAGCGCATGTGATATTCGATGGTCTGGCCCGGCAGCACCGGCTTGCGGAATTTGCACTTATCGATGGTCAGAAAATACACCGCGCGCGGCTTTTCCGTGCCCTCGACCGACTTGATGCCGATCACGCCCGCCGTCTGCGCCATGCCCTCGATCATCAGCACGCCCGGATAGACCGGCCGCTCCGGGAAATGGCCCTGGAAGCAGGGCTCTCCGATCGAAACGTTCTTGACGCCGATGCCGCTGTAGTCGGCGCGGATGTTCTTCACGCGGTCGATCAGGAGAAACGGATAACGGTGCGGAAGTGTCTTGAGAATCTCGTTGATGTCGACGTCCGCAAACCTGATGGGTGACTCCTCCATCACTCCTGTCCTTCGTCCTTGTTCGTCGCCGTCTGATCGCGCACCAGCCGTTCCACCGCGACGATCTCGCGGAACCACTGTTTGGTCGGCTTGGCGAAGAACCCGCCCCACCGGCCATTCGGCGGGATGTCGTCCTTGACGCCGCTCATCGCGGTCACCTGCGCCCCGTCACCGATCGTCAGGTGGTTGTTGATGCCGACCTTTGCCCCAAGCGCGACGTTGTCGCCGATCGTGAGGCTCCCCGCCAGCCCGATCTGGGCTGCCAGGAGGCAATGCCGCCCGATCGTGACATTGTGGCCGATCTGGACCTGATTGTCGATTTTGGTGCCCTCGCCGATCACTGTGTCGCGCAGACTGCCGCGATCGATCGTCGTGCCGGCACCGATTTCGACATGATTCTGGATGATCACCCGCCCCGTCTGCGGCACTTTCACATGGCCACCTGGGCCGAAGAAGATGAAGCCATAGCCGTCCTGGCCGATCGCGCAGGCCGGATGGATCAGCACGTCATTGCCGATCAGCGCGCATTGGATGACGGTGCGAGCGCCGACATTGCAGTCGCGCCCGATCTTGACGTGCGGGCCGATCACCGCTCCGGCGCCGACGATGGTCCCCGCCCCGATCTCGACATGAGCGCCGATCACGGCCAGCGGCTCGACGACGACGCCGTCCTCCAGGCGCGCGCTGGGATCGATGATCGCTTGTGACGAAATCCCGTCGCACCCGAACCAGGATTGAGGACGCAGCGCGTCGGCGTGCATCGTGCGCGCGAGTTGCACGAAGGCCCGGAACGGCTGATTGGCCCTGACGACGGCGACATGGGACGGCACCCGCGCCTCGAAGCGTGGGCTGACCAGACAGGCGCCCGCTTTCGTCATCGCCAACTGGTCGGCGTATTTGAGATTGTCGAAAAAGGCGAGATGCATCGGACCGGCCTCATCGAGCGCCGCCAGTCCCGTGATCACCTGCTCGCCCCGGGAGGCATCGACCAGCGTGGCATTGGCCGCCGCAGCGATCGCCGCGAGGGTCGTGGGAGGTGGAGATTGAAAAAAGCTCGGCTGGGCCATCCGTCGCACTCTCAGGACAAAAAGTCAGAGCTCGGCTCCGTCTCCCGGAACCGAGCTCCATCCTCTTACACCGTCACGGTCGGCCTACGCCAATCCGGATCGGGCCGCAACAGCCGTCTTAGAACGACGTGCCACCACCGAAGCGGAATTCCTGGGTCCGGTCGAACTGCCCCTTGGTGAGCGGGATCGCGTAGTCGAAGCGCAGCGGTCCGAACGGCGACGCCCACACCAGACCCACACCGACCGAGCTGCGGACCTTGTTCTGGTCGTCGAACTGCAGTCCGAGGCAGGTGCCGGCATTGGCAGGCACGGTTCCCGTGGCTCGCGTCGGTGCCCGACAGCCGGCCACATTGACCTCGCCGGTCTGGGCCCACGACGTCGGTCCCTGATAGCCCCAGAGCCCGCCGGCGTCGGCATAGACCGCACCCTTCAGACCCACTTCCTTGGGCAGGAACCAGAACGGCATCTGCAGTTCGAGCGAAGCACCCCAGTACTTGGTGCCGCCCAGCGCGTCCTGCGTGCCGAACGGGTTGATGTCACGCGGACCGATGCCGTTCGGGGCGAAGCCGCGGACCAGATTCGGGCCCATCTGGAAGTGATCGAGCATGCGCAGCTGCGTGTTGCCGATCTTGTTCAGGATACCGCCCTGCAGATGGACGATGCTGACGATGTCCGACACCAGCGGGGTGAAGTACTTCGCATCGAACGCGGTCTTCAGGTACGACACGTCGCCGCCAACACCCGCGAAGTCCTGCTTGAAGTCGATGAGCAGGCCGTCGGTCGGGTTCTTGTTGTTGTCCAGCGTGTTGTAGTTGAGCGTGTAGCCCAGCGCCGAGGTCAGGGTCGCGCCCTTCGCCAGCTCCTGGCGGACCGGCAGCGACGCCTCGCCGTTGGCGAAGCAGCCCAGGCCGTTATTGCCGGTCGGATCGACGCCGCCATTGGCATTGATAAACGCAGGCGTCGGGTTGAACGGCACGAAGCGGTTGCCGATCAGGGTACCGGCGGTCAGGTTGTTACAGTCCGACAGCGTCGCCGGTAGCGTGATCTCCTGGCGGTAGATCGAGTAGCGCAGCTGCAGCGACAGATCCTCGCGCAGCTGGAAGCCGAGCCGCGGGCTGAAGCCGAGCGTCTTGGTGCCGTAGGAGATGAAGTTGTTGGCCAGCTGCTGACGCTGATAGAGGTCGAGGCCGAGCGCCACCCGGTAGTCGAGCAGATAGGGCTCGACAAAGGACAGCGAGTAGCCACGGGCGAACTGACCGTAGGTGACGGAGGCCTTGGCGAACAAACCGCGGCCCAGGAAGTTGCGCTCCGAGATCGACACCTCGGCCAGCGCGCCATCGGTGGTCGAATAGCCGCCGGAGATCGAGAAGTCACCGGTCGATTTCTCTTCGAGATTGACGACCAGGATGACGCGGTCGCTCGAGGAGCCCGGCTCGGTCGTGATCTTCACGTCCTTGAAGAAGTCGAGATTCTTCAGGCGGCGCTCGGCCCGGTCGACCAGCGCACGGTTATAGGCGTCGCCCTCGGAGATATCGAACTCGCGACGAATGACGTAATCGCGGGTGCGGGTGTTGCCGCGGATATTGATGCGCTCGATATAGGTGCGCGGGCCCTCGTCGATGGCGAACACCACCGAGACGGTGTGGGCCTCGAAATTACGGTCGCCACGCGGCCGCACCACGGCGAAGGCATAGCCGCGCCGCGAGGCCTCGATCTGCATCTCTTCGACCGACTTTTCGAGGCTTTCGACGTTGTAGAGCGAACCGACATTCACCCGCGAGAACGTGCGCAGCGAATTGGGGTCGAGCGTCGGGATCGTCGACTGGAAGTCGACCGAACCGACCCGATATTGCTGGCCTTCCTCGATCTTGAAGGTGACCAGGAAGCCCTTGCGCTCCGGATCATATTCGGTGAGCGCGGCGACGACCTGCACGTCGGCGTAGCCGTTCTTGAGGTAAAAGCGGCGGATGAGATCGCGGTCGGCCTCGACACGGTCCGGATCGTAGACGTCGCCGGAGCCGAGGAAGCTTAAAAGATTGGTCTCGTGCGTCTTGATGACGTCCTTCAGACGGTAGGACGAGAACGCGTTGTTGCCGACGAACTCGATCGACTTCACGCCGGTCTTGGCACCTTCCTCGACCGTGAAGATCAGGTCGACGCGGTTGTTCGGCTGCTCGATCATTTCCGGCGTGACGCGCACGTCGTAACGGCCGGACCGGCGATAGATCTCGGCGATGCGCTGCGCATCCGACTGGACCATCGGCCGCGACAGGGTGCCGCGCGGCTTCGACTGGACCTCGGCTTGGAGCTGCTCGTCCTTGACCTTCTTGTTGCCCTCGAAGGCGACGCGGCCGATCACCGGGTTTTCCACCACGGTCACGACCAGGCGTCCGCCCTGGCGGTTGATCTTCACATCCGAGAACAAGCCGGTCTCGATCAGGGCCTTGAGGCCGTCGTCAACGCGGCCGGCATCAAGCGTGCCGCCCGGACCCGGCTTGAAATACGAGCGGATGGTCTCCACCTCGACGCGACGGTTGCCGACAACTTCGATCGCATTGACCGACTGTGCGGCGGCTGGCGACGACATCATCACATTCGCCAGCGGCAGAGCCACCGGAACGGCGAACATGATTAGGGTGGCCAGCATGCCCCCCCGCACCCGCAATCCGAACTTCATGCGCTACGCGCCCTTATCCCGATGCCGGTTCAGTACCCCTACCGAACCGACAGATTCCCATTTGTCGTTCGCTTGTAGCCAATTTGAACCCGACGGCAAACGCCGGATTTCTCCGAATTTTCAAATTCGTTTCAAAACGTTGCCCATCCGCCACGTCTTAAAATGGCCGTGATCACGACCCGGCGAGGTGCAGAATATCGTTGTAGGTCGCGAACACCATCAGCATCAGAACCAGCCCCAGGCCGATTCGGAACCCCATTTCCTGCGCCCGCTCGGACAGCGGACGGCCGCGGACCGCTTCAACCCCGTAAAACAGCAGGTGCCCGCCATCGAGCAGAGGAACCGGGAACAGGTTCAACAGGCCGATGGAGACCGACAGGGTCGCACACAGCTGCACAACGAATTGGAAACCAAGGCTCGCAGCCTGCCCGGAGAGTTGTGCGATTCGGATCGGACCGCCGACATCGCCGGCGCTCCCGGCTCCCGCGAACAATGACGCGATGAACTTGAAGGTTGTCGCGATGATGAACCAGACCTGCTCGAAGCCGATCTTGATCGATTCGAAGAACCCGACCGGGATCGAGCGCGATTCGTCCGGCTTGGCATTGTACTGAATGCCGAGCACGCCGATCCGGTGGCTGTTGCCGAACAGATCCTTGACCTCCTTCAGCGCCGGGGTGGCCTTCAGGGTCAGTTCCGTGCCGTCGCGCTTGATCAGAAACGACAATTCCGAGCCGGCGCTGACCGACACCACCCGCTGCATGTCGGCGAAGGTCTCAATCGGCCGGCCGTCAATGGCGGCGATAACGTCACCATTCTTGAAGCCGGCCGCCGCCGCGACGCTGTCCGGCTGCACCGCGTCGACCCGCGGCGTGGTGTTCGGCTTGCCGAAATACAGCGCCATGCCGGCGAAGATGATCACGGCGAGGATGAAATTGGCGATCGGGCCGGCCGCGACGATCGCGGCGCGCTGGCCGACCGTCTTGTGGTGGAAGCTGTCGGCGCGCTCCTGCGGCGTCATCTTGGCCAGCGCCTCGGCCGACGGTGTCGAGGCCTCGGATTCGTCGCCGAAGAACTTTACATAGCCGCCGAGCGGGATCGCGGAGATCTTCCAGCGGGTGTTGTGGCGGTCGTTGAAACCGATCAGTTCCGGACCAAATCCGAGCGAAAACGTTAGCACCTTCACGCCCGCCCAGCGCGCGATCAGGAAGTGGCCGAGTTCGTGGAAGAACACCACGATCGTCAGCACGAACAGGAACGGGACGATATAGCCGAGAAGGCCGTTGCTCAACGTATTGAAGATATGGTGGAAAAACTCGGACATCCGCTTCCCTTCCCGTGGGCCCGGAGACCCGTCGAACCCTTTAAGATGCTTTTGCGGCGATTTGAGGCAAGAGCCCCGCGGCGGTTTTTCGCGCATCATGGTCAATGGCGATCGCGTCGTCCGCCGATGTTAGAGGTGCCTGATTACCGGATCGTGTCCAATGCTCAAGCGTGGCCTCGACCAGCCGGGCGATCGCGCCGAAGCGGATCTGCCCGGCGGCAAACGCCGCCACCGCGACCTCGTTGGCCGCATTGTACACCGTGGTGGCGCCGCGGCCGGTGCGGAGCGAATCATAGGCCAGCCGCAGACCGGGGAACCGCACGAAGTCGGGCGCCTCGAAGGTCAGCGTGCCGATCTTGGCCAGATCAAGCCGGGCCGACGGTCCCGCGATCCGGTCAGGCCAGCCCAGACAATGGGCGATCGGGATGCGCATGTCGGGGGCACCGAGCTGCGCCACCACCGACCGGTCCGAGAACTCGACCATGCCGTGGACGATCGACTGCGGATGCACCAGCACGTCGATCTCGTCCGGGGACAGCGCGAACAGGTAGGACGCCTCGATCACTTCGAGGCCCTTGTTCATCATGGAGGCCGAATCGATCGTGATCTTCTGGCCCATGCTCCAGTTCGGATGCTTCAGCGCCTGCGCCAGGGTCGCCTGCTCGATATCGGCGGCGGCCCAGGTTCGGAACGGACCACCGGATGCGGTGATGATCACCCGCACCAGCTCCTCGCGATTGCCCGAGGACAGCGCCTGGAACAGCGCATTGTGCTCCGAATCGGCCGGCAGGATGCAGGCGCCGGCCTGCGCGGCGCGTTGCATGAAGAAGTCGCCCGCACAGACCAGGCATTCCTTGTTGGCGAGTGCCACCGTGGCGCCGCGGTCGACGGCGGCCAAAGCGGGTTTCAGGCCGGCGGCGCCGGACACGGCGGCCATGACCCAGTCGGCGGGACGCGCGGCCGCCTCGATGATGGCGCTCTCCCCCGCCCCGCATGCGATGCCGGTGCCGACCAGCGCATCGCGCAGCTCATTGAGCCGGGCCGGATCGGCAACCGCCACGAAGCCGGGCTTGAATTCGCGGGCGAGCTTGGCCAGCCCCTGCACATTGCTGTTGCCGGTCAGCGCCTCGACCCGATAGCGCTCGGGCGCACCGCGCAGCAGGTCCATGGTCGACTCGCCGATCGAGCCGGTGGCGCCGAGCACGGTGATGCTGCGCACCTCCGCGCGACCAGCCTTGTTGTTCCGCAATGGCACTGCGCTCATGTTCTCACCAAAGATTTCGACCGGTCAGCTACGCCGGTCACCAAACCAGAAGACCGCGGCCGACGCCTTCAAGGCCGCCGCGCAACAAACCGAGAATTGCGGCAAAGACAATTGCCGCGACATAGCCGTCCAGACGGTCCAATAGACCGCCATGGCCGGGGATGATGTGACTGGAGTCCTTGACGCCGAAGTGCCGCTTCACGGCGGACTCGAACAGGTCCCCGAGTTGCGACACGATCGACAGCACCGCTGCGAGCACGACCATAGCCATCAGGCCGCCGGCGCCGGCCAGCGCCCAACAGGCTGCGGCGAGGAGGCTCGTCCCGAAACCGCCGATCGCGCCGGCCCAGGTCTTGTTTGGACTGATCCGCGGTGCGAGCTTCGGCCCGCCGATGCCACGCCCCGCGACATAGCCTCCGATATCGCTCGACCACACGACCAGGAAGACCAGCACCAAGGCGTGCCAGCCCTCGGTCACGTCGAGGCGAACGAGCACGGAGGCGAGCTCGGCCGCGGCGGCGTAGATGAATCCGGTCGCCGCCCAGCTGCGGTGCCCGGCCGCCAGGGCCGCGACGAGCGCGAGGCCCAGTCCGAGCACGACCGCCGCGACGTCGACCAGGCCGAAAGCGAGACAGACCCCGACAGCCGCAATGGCCAGCGCGCCGATCACGCTCACGCGGACGGCGCGGACCTCGCCGACCACCATCAGCCATTCGAGATACAGGCCGACGGCGACCAGGGTGACCAAGGCGGTCCAGAACACGCCGCCGGCATAGGCTGCGCCCAGCGCCAGCGGCACCAGGACGAGAGCCGCCGCAATCCGGAGCAGAAGATTGCTCGGCGCGGCCTTTTTCGGCTGCGCGGTCGTCACAGCATCACCAACGGCTGCGGTGTCGGGCTTGGTCACGAGGCTGTTTTCGCCACGAGGCCGCCGAAGCGGCGTTCGCGCCGGCCGAACTCGGCGATCGCGCCTTCGAGCGCGGTCTTGTCGAAATCGGGCCAGTGCATGGGAACGAACACGAGCTCGCTATAGGCGGCCTGCCACATCAGGAAGTTCGACAGCCGCTGCTCGCCGCTGGTGCGGATGATGAGGTCAGGATCGGGAATATCGGGCGCATCGAGGTGGGCGCCGATCGCGTCGGCATCGATCGAGGCCGGATCGCGCCGTCCCTCGGCGACCTCGCGCGCCAGCCGCTGCGCCGCGCGCGCGATCTCCTGGCGGGAACCGTAATTGAAGGCGACCACCAGCGTGAGCTTGGTGTTGCCGCGGGTCAGCTCTTCAGCCTCGCTCAACAGCGCGCAGATGTCAGGCTCGAGGCCATCGCGCTCGCCAATCACCCTGACCCGCACGCCATCGCGATGCAGCGTGGCGAGGTCATTGCGGATGAAGCGGCGCAGCAGGCCGAACAGATCGCCGATCTCGCTCGCCGGCCGCGACCAGTTCTCGGACGAGAACGAAAATATGGTGAGATAGCGAATACCGAGCTCGTGCGAGGCGCGCACGACCCGGCGCAGCGCCTCGACGCCGCGGCGATGACCCTCCGCCCGCGGCAGTCCGCGCGCCGCAGCCCAGCGGCCATTGCCATCCATGATGATGGCAACATGGGCCGGACCGTCGGATCGATCCGGCGCCGTCATGGGGGCCGCGGCCTTGGTCATCAGGAGCATCCTTCAGACGGTCAGGATTTCCTTTTCCTTCGCCGCCAACAGCTGATCGATCTCGGAGATCACGCTGTCGGTCGCCTTCTGGATGTCGGTCGCGAGCCGCTCCTGATCATCCTCCGAAATCTCGTGATTCTTCTCGAGCTTCTTCACCGTGTCGAGCCCGTCGCGGCGGACATGGCGGACGGCGACGCGGGCAGCTTCCGCATATTTATGCGCGACCTTGACCAGTTCCTTGCGGCGCTCCTGATTGAGCTCGGGAATGCGCAGCCGGATCACCTGGCCCTCGGTGGCGGGCGACAGGCCCAGATTGGAATCGACGATCGCCTTCTCGACCGCCTTGACCATGGTGCGGTCCCACACCTGAACCGACAACAGGCGCGGCTCGGGCACAGAGACGGTGGCGAGCTGGTTGAGCGGCATGTGCGAACCATAGGCCTCGACCTGGACCGGCTCCACCATCGATGCCGAGGCGCGGCCGGTCCGCAGACCACCGAGTTCGTGCTTCAGCGCCTGGGTGGCGCCCTGCATGCGGCGCTTCAGTTCGTTGAGGTCGAAATTGCCCGTGCTCATCACGCTTTCCTTTCCTGCAACCCGGGGCACCGTGGCCGGCTGAGCCGGGCCTCCTGAACGGAGGCCCAAGGCCGGACCTGACGATTCCCGGACGAATTCCTGTGTCGCGTCTGCTTCTACCGCAGCCCTGGGCACGGTCCAACACCGGCAGCGGGCGGTATAGCGCTCACCCCGCGACGATGGTGCCGCGCCCTTCGCCCCGCAGCATCGCGCCGATCGCGCCGGGCTCGGCAATGGAGAACACAATGATAGGCAGCGATGTTTCCCGGGCAAGCGCGAATGCGGTCGCGTCCATGACCTTGTAGCCGCCTTCGATGGCCTGGGAATGGGTCAGCCGGTCAAAGCGCTTGGCGGCCGGGTCCTTCTTCGGATCGGCGCTGTAGACGCCGTCGACATTGGTGGCCTTCAGCACCGCCTGGGCGCCAATCTCGGCGGCCCGCAGCACGGCCGTGGTGTCGGTCGTAAAGTAAGGATTGCCGGTGCCGCCGCCGAGCACGACGATACGTCCCTCGGCGAGCGCCTTGTGCGCCGCAGCGCGCGTGAACAGCTCGCAGACCTGCGGCATCACGAAGGCCGACAGCGCCTGTGCCGGGGCCCCCTTGCGCTGGATCGCGGCCTCCAAGGCGAGGCAGTTCATCACAGTGGCAAGCATTCCCATCGTGTCGCCGGTCGGGCGCGACACGCCCTGGGACGAGACCTCGACGCCACGCACCATGTTGCCGCCGCCGACGACGACGGCGATCTCGATGCCGAGCTTTTGCGCCGCGATCAGGTCGTCGGCGATACGGTCGACGGTCGCCTGGTCGATACCGAAGGAGTGAGGGCCCGCGAGATACTCGCCGGACAGCTTGACCACGACGCGACGATAGACCGGCTCAGCCATGTGCCAATATGTCCCTATCCGCGCGTTGAGATCCGGCGCGAAGACCGCGCCGGATCGTGCCTGTCTTCAGTCGTTACTTCTTGCCGCTGGCGGCGGCGACTTCGGCTGCGAAGTCGGTCTCTTCCTTCTCGATGCCCTCACCGAGGGCATAACGGACGAAACCGGCAACCTTGATCGGACCGCCGACCTTGCCTTCGGCTTCCTTCAGCGCCTGTGCGACCGACTTGCCGCTGTCATGGATGAAGGCCTGCTCGAGCAGGGTGACTTCCTTGTAGTAGGTCTTCAGGCCGGACTCGACGATCTTCTCGATGACGTTTTCCGGCTTGCCCTGCTGGCGATATTTGTCGGCGAGCACGTCCTTCTCACGCTTGACGACCTCGGGATCGAGACCGGCGGCATCGATCGCCTGCGGATTGGCGGCCGCGACATGCATCGCGAGCTGACGGCCCAGCGCCGCGAGTTCGTCGGTCTTGCCGGGCGATTCCAGCGCGACAATCACGCCGAGCTTGCCGGCGCCCTCGATGACGGCCCCGTGGACGTAGCTCGACACCACGCCCTCGCTCACTTCGAGCGCGGCCGCGCGGCGCAAGGTCTGGTTCTCGCCGATGGTCGCGATCGAATCGGCAATCGCGGCCTCGACCGTGATGCTGCCGACCTTGGCGGCCTTGATCTTCTCGATATCGGCACCGGCGTCGAGCGCGACCTGGGCGATCATCTTGACCAGGCCCTGGAAGTGCTCGTTGCGCGCGACGAAGTCGGTTTCCGAGTTGACCTCGACGACCACGCCCTTCTTGCCCGAGGTGAGCGCGCCGATCAGGCCCTCGGCCGCGACGCGGCCCGCCTTCTTGGCGGCCTTCGACAGGCCCTTCTTGCGCAGCCAATCCTGCGCAGCCTGCATGTCGCCGCCGGTCTCGGTGAGCGCGGCCTTGCAATCCATCATGCCCGCGCCGGTCGACTCGCGCAGGTCCTTCACCATCGCTGCGGTGATATTAGCCATTGTTGAACGTCCTTTTGCCTGTCCAAAGCGCGACGCAGCGGATGGCTCGACGCCGTCCGCTGCCAGGAACTACCTATCTCAGTCGCGATGGCCGGCGTACGACGCCGGCCAGATTCTTGTCGTGTCGTCTTAGGCGTCGGCGAGCGACTTGGCCTGGGCGACCCAGGCGTCGGCCCGGCTCGGCAGACCGACTTCTTCGCCGATCTGGTGCGCCGTGTCGTGGTCGAGCTCGGCGAGCTGCCAGAAGTGGAAGATGCCGAGGTCGTTCAGCTTCTTCTCGATCGCACCGGACACGCCGGTGAGCTTCTTGAGATCGTCGGCGGTGCCGCGCGGACCAGGCAGACCCTGGAACGTCGAGGCGGCCGTCGCAGCCGGGAGCTCTTCCTCGAGCGGCGCAGCGGACGCGCCGATGTCGATGCCGAGCTCGCCCTGGGCGCGCGAGATGCCGTCGATGGCGGCGCGCGCGATCAGGTCGCAATACAGCGAAATGGCGCGGCCGGCGTCGTCATTGCCGGGAACCACGTAGGTGATGCCCTTCGGATCGCAGTTAGTGTCGACGATCGCGGCGACCGGAATGTTGAGGCGCTGGGCCTCCTGGATCGCGATGTCTTCCTTGTTGGTGTCGATCACGAAGATCATGTCGGGCAGACCGCCCATGTCCTTGATGCCACCGAGCGAGCGATCGAGCTTGTCGCGCTCGCGCTGCAGGGTCAGGCGCTCCTTCTTGGTGTAGGAATTGGCCTCGCCCGACGACAGCACCTCGTCGAGGTGACGCAGGCGCTTGATCGAGGCCGAGATCGTCTTCCAGTTGGTCAGCGTACCGCCGAGCCAGCGCGAATTGACGAAATACTGCGCGCAGCGCTTGGCCGCATCAGCGACGTTGTCCTGCGCCTGGCGCTTGGTGCCGACGAACAGGATACGGCCGCCCTTGGCGACGGTATCGCTGACGGCCTGCAGCGCCGTGTGCAGCAGCGGCACGGTCTGCGCGAGGTCGATGATGTGGATGTTGTTGCGGGCTCCGAAAATGTAATCGGCCATTTTCGGATTCCAGCGGTGAGACTGGTGACCAAAGTGCACGCCAGCTTCAAGCAGCTGGCGCATCGTGAATTCAGGCAGCGCCATTGGATATTCTCCGGTTGAGTCCTCCGGAAACGCGTGAGCAAAATCAGGCCGTTAAGGCCCGGCTTGCCACCGGACGCCCTCTAGGAGAGCCAAGTTTCCGTGTGAGATGGCGCGCTATATAGCCGGATTCTGGCGCAACGCAAGGAAAATGGGCCTATTCCGCCTGCAGAAGCTCGGCGAGCGCGGTCTTGGCCTGGCCCTCCTGGAGCGGAACGAAGTCAACAGGCCCCTTGTTGTCGGCCCCTGACGAGGCCGCGGCCATCACGCCCATGCCCACCAGGCCGAACGCGATTCCCCCGCCCTGCATCGCCCTCGACCGCTCGCTGGGCCTGATCGAGTAGAAATAGGTCTTGCCCGGCTCGGTGGTGAAATCGAGGTAGGATTCGCCTGGAAACAGCAGCTGGGTGGCCACGACATGGTGCGCACCGGCGGGACGGTCGACATAGGCATAGGTCCCGGGCAGCAGACGGGGCAGCGCCACGCCGTCCACCTTGGCGTCGCAATTGGTGCGATCCAGCCAGGAATCCTTCAGGCTCATGATGACGATCCGGGCATGGCCCGGCCGGGGCGCCCCGATCTTCTGCGACACGACGGCATATTCCGTGCCTTCCTTGCCCGTGAGGCATCCAGACACCAGAAGTGCCGCACCAAGCCCCAGAAGCGCCCGCCTGTTCATGTTTCCACCCCCGTAAAACCCCGGACAAAGGCTATGACGGGAACCGGGAACCTTGCAATCTCCGGCAACAAAGAGAGTGCGACTGTGCTCAGCGCTCCACACCGGGCGCTTTGAGCTCCGCCCGATCCGCGTCGAGCTTCGCCTTCAATGCGGCGACGCTGTCGAAGAAGACCTGCTCCTGCCGCAGCGGCACCAGGCGCAGCGATGGCGGCATCAGCACATGGCTGACATTCGGCCGCCCCGAATTGGCGAACGCCTCCGACCGCTGCAGCGTCTGGACTGCGATGGCCACCACGAGCAGAACGCCGACCACGACGCCCTTGGCCACCAGATGGGTCCGCCCGACCGCGCGCAGATGCAGAAAACACGTGGCTGCAATGACCGTCCAGGAGACCACATAGCCATAGGTGAAGACGGCGGCCCAGGTCAGGGCGAACGCGGCAATCTGCGCAAACTCGCTGTAGATGCAGAACGCCGTGAGCCCGGCCTCGGCGATCAGGAGATGGCGCAGGACCTGCGAGCGTCCCGAAAACAGCCGTGCCAACAGCGCCCATATGCCGACCCACGCCGCCACGACCCCGACCATCGTGAGCGACGGCACGAGATAGTCGGACAGATGCGCTTCGGAGGTTTGTGCAAACCACACCGTGATCGCGTTGATGGCGAGCAGCGCCGCGCCGAGCCCGATGGCAGCCACGACGGGCAGCGCACTGCGCTCAGATCCGACCAGCCGCTCCGGCTCGACGGCATGCGCGGCGTCGCGGATCCGAAGCAGCGTCTGTCCGATGCGGATCGGCTGGACGCCGTCGAGAACGAGCTGCGGCTTTCGGCTCCTGCTCCTGTCGAGATAGAGCCCATTGGCGCTGCCGAGATCCTCGGCGACGAGGCGCCCGTCAGCGTCGCGAAAGATCCGGACATGGCGCGCGGCCACGTAGGGGTCGTCGAGAATGACGTGATTGTCGTAGCCACGGCCGATGCTGATCTCCGTCGCATCGACGCGGAAGCGGCCGGCGACCTCGCGATGCTTGGAGAGAATCTCGATCCAGATCATCGGGCGACCTGCAGCCGTTCGAGAAAGCTCCTGCCGAGCCGCAACGCGTCGTCATAGGCGATCGCCTGCAGATTCAGGCGGGAGACGAGCGCCTCGTCGGCACGGTCCTGCGTGACCGCGACAACCGCGACGTCATAGAGGCCGTCGAACTCGCGATAGCCCTGCGCGCACCAGAGCACGCGCAGCGGTGGGTGATCAGCCGGCGGTGCGATGCCGACGAAATCCTCATGGCAGTGCTGCGGCGTGTACCATTTGCGGAACGTGCCGCCCAAGGTCAGCCGCGGCTGCGCCAGCTGCGTCAGCACGGTGGCGAATTGAAACTGATTGAGGTCGATCGACTTCGCGTAGGAATGATTGATTTCGACCGTACCGGTGTTGAGGTCGGAGGCGACATAGACGCTCGCATCGGCCTTGCAACTGGTCGAATTGATGCTGGCCCGCGGCTTCGGCGAGGCGCTGGCATTGGTGCTGGCCCAGCATTCGAACCACGCCGCATGCGTTTCCGGCGCCTGATAGGAGCCGAACACGCGATCATGGAAGCCTTCCTCGGCCAGGGATTTGTACATCGCGCCGCGCCAGCTGGCGAGCTGGGCAACGACGTCCTTGCGCAGATCCGCGGCCTCCGGCCTGATGTCCTTGCCGCGGATCAGCAGAGCGGCGGCGAAGCGGGCGGGCACCAGAAAGCTGATCAGCTGACCGCCGCGTCGCGTTGCGACATTGACGCCGACCACCTGCCCTTGGGCGTTCACGGCGGGACCGCCGCTCATGCCGGGATTGAGCGCGCCGGTGAAGTGAATATGGTCGTTGTAGCTGTGCTCGACGAGGCCGTTATAGGTCCCTTCGATGATGGTAAAGCCGAGGTCCAGCGGGTTGCCGAGCGAATAGAGACGCTCGCCCTTGGGCAGGCTGCCCTCGAGCGCCGCTTTGTCGAAGGTGAAGAACGGCGCGTCGTGCTTGTCGACGCGCACGAGTGCGAGATCATTGGGCAGATCGACCGCAAGCAGAGTCACGCCGCCCTGCGTGCCATCTGCTCCGGTATATTCGAGCCGATAGGTCTTCGGCTCGAGCGCCGCGTCGGAGACCACGTGGTAGTTGGTGATCGCAAGCCCGTCTGCCGAGACCAGAAAGCCGGAGCCGGTCGAGGTCTGGCGGCCGGCATCGGCCAGGAGGGTGCGGATCTGCAGCAGTCGCGGCGGAGCCGAGGCATAGACGGTGTCCGCGCCAGCGAGCGCCTGCGCACTTGCGCCTGACGGCACCCCGGTGATGCCGATCGCGCCGAGAGCGGCGACGATCACGCCCCGCCAGAGCAGCGCCGACACAGTCCTCACAAAGCCGCGTCCCAATCGAACCCCCGCAACACGCCGGCGGCCGCCGACGTCCTGCGTCACACGCTCGATCAGCCCGCAATCCGGCCAATAACGAAAACAGACCGACCTTGCAACCGAGCCACCACCACCCGATGCGACTCAGCAATGCGGCACGTTCGGCGGACATCGCTTGCCTGCCGCCGGCGGAGCAGCCGGCCGCGGCGGCGGCGCCGCGGGCCGCATCATCGGCGGGGGCGACGGCGGCCGGGCCATGGCAGCCATCGGCGGCGGGCTGGGACGCGCCATCGGCGGTGGGGGAGCCGGTCGCGCCATCGGCGGCGGCCCGGGGGGACGCATCATCGGCGGCGGGCCCGCGGGACGGATCATCGGCGGCGGCGCGGCGTGGACCGGCGCGGCGCGAACCATCGGCGCCGTCGGAGGTCGAGGCGGAGCCGGCGGCTGGCTCAGGCGCGCGGCCGCCGCAGGCGGCGGTGGGGCACGGCGCGGCGGCGCGGCCTGTTGCAGTTGCGGCCGTACCTCAGGCGCGCGCGGACCAGCGTTAGGCCTGACCGGACGCGACATCGCCGGCGGCGGCGTGACCGGCGTGACCGGCGCGGCCGCCGCGCCTGGCGGCGTGCGGCTCGCCTGCAACCCGGACGCAGGCGACTNGCGGACCAGCGTTAGGCCTGACCGGACGCGACATCGCCGGCGGCGGCGTGACCGGCGTGACCGGCGCGGCCGCCGCGCCTGGCGGCGTGCGGCTCGCCTGCAACCCGGACGCAGGCGACTGCGGCGGCGGCGATCCGCCGGCCGGTCGCGCAGCTTGCGTCGGGCCCGGTGCGGGCGCGGCCAGCAACGGGGTCCGCACATGACCGCCATTGCCGGCCGGCGGGATCGCAGGTGCCCCCTGACCAGGCATCGGCAGCGCATTCGCTGCAGGCGCGACCGGCCCCGGTCGACCGGGCAGCGTCGGCGGCGTGCCAGCGACGCCGCTTTGTGTCGAATTGGGAACCGGTCCATGGCCGCCCGGCCCTGCCCCGGCGCCGAGCCCGGCCCCAGGTCCCGCGCCGGCGCCCGGCAATGGCGCCTTGCCCTGCTGGATCAACGTCGCCCGCTGCACCGCTGCGGGCGGCAGCGCCGGCGCCAGGGCGACGGCGGGCGTCGTCGCGGCGGCCGGCCCGGCGGCCGCCGGGCCCGTCGCTGGTGGTGCGGTCGGCGGCGTTGGCGGCGGCCGATTGATCACGGTATTGATGACCGCAGTGTTGTGGATGTTCTGGTAGATGATGTTGTTCGGCGGCGGCGCAACGAACGCCGGCGGCCGGCAATAGACCGGGATCGGCACGAACACCGGCCGCGGCAGGAAGAACACGCCGACCGACGCAAAGGGCGGCGCCAGATCGACGAAGTCGGGTGGCGGCGGCGGCAGGATATAGACCGGCGGCGGTGGCGGCGGCACGAAGCCGAACTCCGGATCCGAGAACATCAGCGCCGGACGCTCGATATAGACGACTTCATCGAGCGGCGGCGGCGGTACGTCATACTCGATCATGGCGAAGGTCGGCGGCGGCGCCGGCAGCGCCGACAGCATCGCCAAACGCCGTCGCGCGTCCTCGGCATGTGCGCCATTCGGATAGCGCTTCAGATAGGACCAATAGGCCTCGGGGCTGTCGGTGCGAAAGGTGCGACGCCAGGTCAGCGCCTCGCGGCGGGCCGCGAGAATCGCGCGCACGCGTCGCGCCAGCGGGTCGCTCGGATAGGCTGCGACAAAGTCTTCGTAGCCCTGAAGGGTGTCGCGCTCCAGCGCAGCCACATAGGCCTCCTGCACCGGCAGATCGCGGATCGGCCGCGTGCGCAGCGCCGCCGTCTGCTCGGGCGAGGCTTGCGCGGCCGGCGCGTCCGGCCCCCGCTCGAAGAAGGTGACGGCCGCCTGGATCTTCTGCGCATCCCACGGCACCTGCGCGCCCTTGGTCTCCTCATTGACTCGCAGCCGCAGCCGGTCGAACACCTCCGGCAGCGACAGACCGCCGGTGCGGATCATCTCCGCCAGCGAGCGCGCATAGACGCCGTAGGAGCCGGTCTCGTTCGGTGCGATCGTGCCCGGCGCGGCGTTGAAGGCGATCAGCATGTTGTTGTCGGGCTCGACCAGCGCCAACCCGCCAGCCAGGGTCGGCCCGCTGGCGATGAAGGGCTGCTGGCGAGCCGCGTCGAGCACGACCACGCCGGCCTTCAGCGGCGTCGCGGCAAGCTGGCGGATGTAGTCGCTGAGGCGGAGGCCTTCGGTCGGAATGTCCACGTCGCTGGCGATATTGGCGTCGACCGGAATGAAATAATTCTCGCCGGCGAGCTGCATGCCGTAGCCGGCGAGATAGACCATCGCGACGGTGTTGCCATCGGACGACTGCGCCTTGTGAATGAAGTCGCGAAAGCTCTTGCGCAGCGTATCGCCGTCGAGGTCGCGGGCGCCGACCACGTCGAAACCCGCCGCCTGCAGCGTCTGCGCGATCAAGCCGGCATCGTTGGCGGCCGTGGCCAGCGCGCCCTTGGCATAGGCGCCGTTGCCGATGACCAGCGCGATGCGTTTCTCGGTTGCGGGCTGCTGCGCCGCGGCAGACACGAGCGAAGCTGCCAGCGCGAGCAGGCAGAGCGAGACAGAGCAGACGATCTTTGAACAGCGCATGACGGTTCAAGCCCTTCGAGGCATTCTGCCCCGGATTCAGCGCGCGCGTGGCTGAACGGCGGTTGAACGGGGGCACGCCCGTACAGCCCACGGGCAGCCTTTTGGTTCCTCGCCCTGCGGTTCCGCGTCGTATTCCTGAGCGCAGCTACGCGTCGTTCCGCGATCCGGAAGCCCCCGGCCCACCGGACCGCTCGCTCACAGCTGCTGCACGTCGACCACGCCGGTCACCGCCTTGATAGCGCCGGCGATTTGTGGCGAAACCTTGAAACGCCCGGGCAGCTTCATCTCCACCTCGGTCTCGAGGTCGAGCATCATCACCAGCGACACCTCGCCCTCCCCGGCCCGCGGCGCGAGCGGCGGCGCGGCCGACTTGGCAGGCCCACCAGCGCCGTTCGCCGCGGCCTCCGGCCCCTGCAGGCGCTTGACGATGGAATCGAGCGGCTTGGTGTCGCGCAAGAAGATGCGCAGGCCGCGCTGCGTCTTGGCGGCGGCATCGTCGAGCGGCTCCGCATGCAGCACGCGGGCGCGCACATCCTCGCCCTGCAGCTCGGCGCCGAGTTGCAGCAGCACCGCGGCGCCCGGCTCGAGCACGTCGCGATATTGCGCCAGGCCTTCCGAGAACAGCACGGCCTCGAAATGACCGGTCGGATCCGACAGGCCCATGATGCCCATCTTGTTGCCGGTCTTGGTGCGGCGCTCCATGCGCGACACCACTGTTGCGGCGACCTTGCCGGCGGTCGCGCCGGTCTTCACCGCGCGGGAGAACTCGGCCCAGCTCTGCACCCGCAGCCGCTTCAAGGCCGCCGCATAGTCGTCGAGCGGATGGCCCGAGAGGAAGAAGCCGATCGCATCATATTCCCGCCGAAGACGCTCCGCCGGCAGCCAGTTCTCGACGTTCGGCAGGATGATCGCGGGCGCATCGGCGGCATTGCCGAACATGTCGTTCTGGCCTGAGGTCGCGGCTTCATGCGCGCGCTGGCAGGCCGCGACGATGGCGTCCGCGCCGGCGAAGACGCGGGCGCGGTTCTTGTCGAGCACGTCGAAGGCGCCCGCTGCCGCCAGAGTTTCGATGATGCGCTTGTTGATCGCGCGCGGGTTGACCCGGCTGGCGAAGTCCGCGAGCGAGGTGAACGGCCCGCCTTTGTTGCGGGCCTCGACGATCATCTCGATCGCCTGGGGTCCGACGCCCTTCAGCGCGGCGAGCGCGTAGAAGATGGTGTTGCCGCTGACCTCGAAGGTCGGCCCCGAGCGGTTGATCGAGGGCGGCTCGACCTTGATGCCCAAGCGCTGCGCCTCGGCGCGGAATTCGGACAGCTTGTCGGTGTTGTTCAGATCGAGCGTCATCGACGCCGCGATGAACTCGACCGGATAATGCGCCTTCATATAGGCGGTGTGGTAGGACACCAACGCGTAGGCTGCGGCGTGCGACTTGTTGAAGCCGTAGTCGGCGAACTTGGCGAGCAGGTCGAAGATGGTGTCGGCCTGGTCCTTCGACACGCCGTTCTTGACGGCGCCCTCGACGAAGCGGACGCGCTGCTTGTCCATTTCGGCGCGGATCTTCTTGCCCATGGCGCGACGCAGCAGGTCGGCTTCGCCGAGCGAATAGCCGGACATCTGCTGCGCGACCTGCATCACCTGCTCCTGGTAGATGATGACGCCGAACGTTTCCTTGAGGATCGGCTCCAGGATCGGATGCAGATACTCCGCTTCCTCCTCGCCGTGCTTGCGGGCGCAATAGGTCGGGATATTGGCCATCGGACCGGGGCGATACAGCGCAACCAGCGCGATGATGTCCTCGAAGCGGTCCGGACGCATGTCGATCAGCGCCCGCCGCATGCCCTGACTTTCAACCTGGAACACGCCGACCACATCGCCGCGCGCCAGCATCTGGTAGCTCGCCGCATCGTCGATCGGCAAGGTCGCGAGATCGACATGGACGTCGCGCTGCTTCAACAGCTTCACCGCGACGTCGAGCACGGTCAACGTCTTCAGGCCGAGGAAGTCGAATTTGACGAGGCCGGCCGGCTCGACCCATTTCATGTTGAACTGGGTCACCGGCATGTCGGATTTCGGATCGCGATACATCGGCACCAGCTCGCTGAGCGGCCGGTCGCCGATGACGATGCCCGCGGCGTGGGTCGAGGCGTGGCGCGTCAGGCCTTCCAAGCGCATCGCGATGTCAAAGGCGCGCGCCACGACGGGATCCTCGTCGCGGAACGCCTGCAGCTTCGGCTCGCCCTCGATCGCCGCGGCGAGCGTCACCGGCGCGGCCGGATTCTGCGGCACCAGCTTGGTGAGCTTGTCGACCTGGCCATAGGGCATCTGCAGCACGCGGCCGACGTCACGCAGCACGCCGCGCGCCTGCAGCGTACCGAAGGTGATGATCTGCGCCACCTGATCGCGGCCGTAGCGCTGCTGCACGTAGGAGATCACCTCGCCGCGGCGGTCCTGGCAGAAGTCGATGTCGAAGTCCGGCATCGACACGCGCTCGGGATTGAGGAAGCGCTCGAACAGCAGCGCGAAACGCATCGGGTCGAGGTCGGTGATGGTCAGCACCCAAGCGACCAGGGAGCCGGCGCCAGAGCCGCGGCCCGGTCCGACCGGAATGCCGTGCGCCTTGGCCCATTTGATGAAGTCGGACACGATCAGGAAGTAGCCCGCATATTTCATGCGGGTGATGACGTCGAGCTCGAAAGCGAGCCGCTTCTGATAGTCCTCCTCGGTCATGCCCGGCGCCATGCCGTGCACCTTGAGACGCCGTGCCAGGCCCTCCTCCGCCTGCCGCTTGAGCTCGGCGGCCTCGGCGCTGGCCGCGTCCACGGCATCAGCCCCGCTGCCGGCGCCGACGGTGAAAAACGGCAGGATCGGCTTGCGCGTGCGCGGCCGATACGAGCAGCGCTCGGCAATCTCGACGGTCGAGGCCAGCGCCTCCGGAATGTCGGCGAACAGGACCGCCATCTCGGCCCGCGTCTTGAAGCGATGGTCGGGCGTCAGCTGGACCCGATCGGTGTCGGCGATGAGATGGCCGCCGGCGATACACAGCAGCGCGTCATGCGCCTCATAGTCATCGGCGGTCGCGAAATAGGGCTCGTTGGTCGCGACCAGCGGCAGGCCCTTACCATAGGCGATGTCGATCAGACCGCCCTCGACGCGGCGCTCGCGGTCGGTGCCATGACGCTGCAGCTCGATATAGAGGCGGTCGCCGAACAGGCTCGCCAGCCGCTCGCAGCGCTGCCCCGCCAGCGCCGCCATGTCGTGCTGGATGGCGAGCGAAATCGGGCCATCAGGCCCGCCGGTCAGCGCGATCAGGCCGTCGACACCCTCCTGCAGCCATTCGAACTTGATGTGCGGCGCCTGGTGCGTCGGCGTATCCAGGAAGGCCCGCGAGTTCAGCCGCATCAGGTGCCGATAGCCCTCCTCGCGCGCCGCCAGCAGCACGATTCGCGACGGCTGCGCCACCGCCGCAGCGTTGCGGGCATTGGGATCCATGTCGCCAAAATCGATCGCGAGCTCGCAGCCGGCAATCGGCTGGATGCCATAGCCCGCCATCTTGTCGGAGAATTCAAGCGCACCGAACATGTTGTCGGTATCGGTCAGCGCCAGCGCCGGCTGGCGGTCGGCCTTGGCGAGTTCGCCCAGCTTGCCGATCTTGATCGAGCCCTTCAGCAGCGAATAGGCGGAATGGACATGGAGATGGACGAATCCGGCGCTGGACATGCTCGCCTTGCAACTTCTCTGAGGACTTCCGGGGATCAGTGCGGTGCGAGGGCCGACGGCCGGGCCTGGTGGTTCCCTCGTCGACTCGCTTGCCGATGATAACGGATCAGCCCGTGCGAGTCGGGCCGCTCCCGCCGCTGTCCGGCTTTTCCCCAGCCGCCCCGATCAGAAACATCAAAGCTGCGGAATGATTTGCGCCCAGAGCGCGATCATTCCGACGAACAGCGTGATCGACGCCAGTGCGGCGGCTTCTTCGACGAAAACCTTCAGCATGGGGACCCTCCCTGAGCTAGAACATATGAAGAACAATGTTCCTTTTCTGTTCTCAGGTCAAGCGCGCCGCCGGCGACGGTGACCGGCCGCAGCGAGACGTGGTTAATCCGCCCCGCTCGCGCAAGAAAAAGCCCCGGCGCGATCGCCGGGGCTTGTGACTTGGTCGATGACTTGGCCGATGGTCCGAGGAAAGGACTCAGTACCGCGTCGCGACCGGGCCGCCGAATCGATAGTTCAGGCGGGCCGTGAACAGGTCAGCATCCTGCTTGATGCTGTCGGAACCGAGCGCGCCGAAGCTCACGGTCTGGCGATCCATGAACAGATGGTCGTATTCGACGCCCAGCGACCAGTTCGGCGCAAAGCCGTATTCGAGGCCAGCACCGACGACGCCGCCCCAACGGGTGTTGTCGTTGGAACCGAGGAACGCGCCGGTCGCGGCGTTGGTAATCGTGTAGGTGTTGCTGGTGATGGCCGCACCGCCCTTGGCGTAGACCAGCACGTTGTTGAAGGCGTAGCCGACCTGGCCGGTGAACAGACCGAACGCATCGGTCTTCGTGCGGTTGCGGGTGCCGAACAGCGCGCTCTGATTGTCACCGGAGAAGTCCGCCCAGTTGCCCTGCGCCTCGACGCCGAACACGAACTGACCCATCTGCCAGCGATAGCCAACTTGGCCGCCGATGGTGCCGCCCGACGAATCGTGCGAGCCCTCGCGACCGCCGCCAACGACATCCCACGTGTTGTGGGTCCAGCCGCCGCCACCGTTCACACCGATGTAGAAGCCGCTCCAGTCATAGATCGCGGCCATCACCGGCGGCGGCGCCTTCGTGTAGGGACGCGCGGCGAGATCCGCGGCAAGCGCCGGCGAGGCCAGCACCACGAGCGCCGTCGTCGTCAACAGAAGTTTCTTCATCAATCCAGTCTCGTCTCATTTGGCCCCCAGGCCAGCCGCACCTCTTAACGATCTGCGCCACAATTGCTGTAGCCATGATGTCACAGGGCGCTGCTGAACGCGCCTCAGACATGACTGGAAATTAATCTGTAATCACAGTGTGTTGATGGAACTTTTTGATATGCAATCGGGAGCTGACCGACTACACACGAAGCGGCTCGCGCGCACTGCTTCGCATGCTGTATGCCGGGTCAGGACATCAGGGGATGAAGGAGAGATCGGTGATGCGTGGTGTGTTCTTCGCAACCTTGGCTGCAGCCGGCCTTGTGGTCGCAGCCCACGCGCCCGCGCAGGCGGTTGGCATCAGGCATCCGTTCTGTCTGCAGGGCGATCAGTTTCCCGGCTTGAGCAATTGCACCTTCGACAGCTACGCGCAGTGCCAAGCGACTGCATCGGGACGCCTGCTCGCTTGCATCGCCAATCCTTATTTTGCCGGCGTCAGCGATGATCCGCGCGCAACGCCGTATCCCTATCCGAACCGGCAGCGCATCAAGCCACGTCCCCCGCGCCCGAATCCCTACGCGCCGCTGCCCAATCCCTTCGTGTTCGAAGAGGACTGAGTTCGAAGACGATCGCAATCATGCTGCGCTCCCACGGAAACGCATCATGATCTTTCTTCCTTGAGCATGGTCTTTTCGGAAAATCGGTTTCCGCTTTCCGGATCATGCTCTGACGAACAGGATCGAGACGGAGGCAGGCGTGTCGCTCGCCTCCGCTCGACGAGCGGCCTCAGCGCATCATGCCGAAGCCCGGGCCGAACTTGTAGTTCAATCTGACGAGCCCGATGTCGACATCCTGCTTGATGCGATGAGTCATCACAGCTGCACCAGCGGCGTTGACGAAGTTCAGGTTCTTGTTGCCCAGGAAGATGTGATCGTACTCGACGCCGACCGACCAGTTCGGCGCGAAGCCATATTCCAGACCCGCACCGATCGTGCCGCCCCACCGCGTGGTATTCGCCCGATCGAGCATGACATTCGTGTTCGTCGTGAAGGTGTCGTAGCGATCGCCGACGACCGCCGCACCGCCCTTGATGTAGCCCAGAATGTTGTCGAAGGCGTAGCCGACCTGGCCGGTGAACAGGCCGAAGCCGTTGGTCCGCGAACGGTCGCTGACATTGGGCAGGATCAGGTTGCGATTGGTGCCCTTGAAGTTGGCCCAGTCGCCCTGCGCTTCGACGCCGAACACCCAGTTCGCCATCTGATAGCGATAGCCGACCTGACCACCGACGGCCGCACCGCCGCCGCCGGAGCAGCCCTCGCGATTGAGCGCCGGGTTGACCACGACGTTGGCGTTCTGAACCAGATTCCAGCAGTCTCGGCTGGAACCGCCACCGGCGTTGAAACCGACATAGAAGCCGCTCCAGTCATAGACCGTCGCCACCACGGCAGGTGGAGCCTTGGTGTAGGGACCCTTCTTCATCTGAAGGTCAGCAGCCAAGGCGGATGTCGCCGCGGCGATCGCGCCGAGTCCCACCGTTGCGCCGAAAAGCGTTTTCATCATCGAACTCCGTAGCTTCTGTCCCAAGGTCCCCAAACCCTCTGTTCCGACTCAAATACATGCAGCGCGACGAGGCGACGGTGCATTCGCAACGCGCTTCACCGAGATCACTTGATGAGCAGATTAGAAGCGTTCTTTCCGGCTTTTATGGGATTGGGCGCAAACGCCTGTTTTCAAAGGACTTGGCGACACTCTGAACAAACAACTAACAGGATATAAGGAAGAGTCGTGGCCGGCGTCGCGCGCACGCCACAATACGAGACGCACATCGTCGCCGAAATCACGGCGCGCCGCGTCACATCACCGTCGCCTTGAGGTCCCAGTCGTGAATTCTTCACGACAACCGATCACCTTGCGAATGCTTGGCATCATCATACGCAAAACCGACGATTGTATGGTGGCTCACTACACGGCAGCTCGGAACTCAGCGACCGAGCGCGTCGCCGCTCGTTCGGTAGAAGCCCTCAAATCGTGTAGTAGATCGCAAGCTTCAGCGCAGGATCGTCATTGGCCTGGAACGTCGCGTAGCGAAGCCTGACACGCCCCTTCTTCGGATGTTCGAGCAGCTTCTCGCCGGCGACCAGGCCGTTGATATCGTGAGCTGCCCACAGCTCCTCAAATTCGCGACTGCCGCGTCGCAGCCGCGCGATCAGATCAAGGAAGGCAGGATCACCCGCCCACAGATCATAGGTTGCGCGAAACTGCGCGACCATCCGTTTCGCCAGCTCCTTCCATTGCGCACCAAACAGCCGGCGCACGCCCGGCACGCACAGCATCAGCAGCAGCGTGTTGCGCTCGTCGTCGGCCAGCTGTGAGAACCCGAAGATCTCGTCCGCCGCGGCGTTCCACGCCAACACGTCCCATCGCCGTCCGGAGATGTAGGCGGGCTGGTTCAGACTCTGCACCAGCTCGCGCAATCCGGCCGGCACCTGCTCGCGCACGAACGGCTTGCGCAGGGGATTGCTCGCCAGCGCCTTGAGATGCGCATGTTCCGTTCGGTTGAGGCGAAGGGCACGTGCCAGCGCATCGATGGTCGCGGATGACGGCTTCACCGCGCGACCCTGCTCGAGCCGGATGTACCAGTCGACACCGATCCCAGCGAGTTCGGCAACCTCCTCCCGGCGCAGCCCGGCCGTGCGCCGCCGCCGTCCAGTCGCAAGCCCGACGGCTTGCGGCGTCAGCCTCTCGCGCCGCGAGCGCAGGAAGTTTCCGAGTTCGGCATGCCTTGGATCACTCATATGCGTTCCCGCGCCAGCGCGTTCCGAAAGTGGGCTTCCGCAATCCTAGGATAATACCAGGTCTTCTTGCGCGACGCATAGACCGCCATGCTCGGCCACCGCCATCGGGAATGGAGAAGGGTCATGAAAGCAGCCGTGCTGAAACGCTTTGGAGTGCCGCTCGATATCGAGCAGGTCGAGGCCCCCGTGCTCGGCACCGGCGAGGTCATCGTCGACATCGTCGCGGCGGGCGTTCTGTCCTATGCGAATGAGGTGTTCAGCGGCGAACGGCAGTACCTGCTGGAGCTGCCGGTCGTTCCAGGGACCGGCGGTATCGGCCGGGTCCGTGCACTCGGCCCCGATGCGACACATCTTGCGATCGGCGACTGGGTGTTCTGCGACCCGACGGTCCGCTCGCGCGATGCGGATCTCGCGCCCGACATCACGCTGCAGGGCTTGAGCGCGCGCGGCCCGGGCGGGCTGAAGCTGCAACAGCATTTTCGTCACGGCTCTTTCGCCGAGCGCATGCGGCTGCCGACGGAGAACGCCAAGCCGATCGGCCGCATCGACGCGCAGGAGGCCGCGCATTGGTGCGCGCTCGGCACCCTGCTCGTCCCCTATGGCGGCTTTCTTGCGGCCAATCTGCAAGCCGGAGAGACCGTGCTGATCAGCGGCGCGACCGGCAGGTTCGGCAGTGCCGCGGTCGCGGTGGCGCTTGCCATGGGAGCCGCAGCGGTCGTGGCACCCGGCCGCAACGAGACCATGCTGGCCGAACTGCAGCGCAGGTTCGGGCCACGCGTCCGTCCCGTCAGACTGTCAGGCGACGAGAACGAGGACACCGAGCGCATGATGCGCGCCGCACCCGGCCCGATCGACTGCGTGCTCGACATCATGCCGCCGTCGGTCACGACGACGGTGGTGCGCTCCGCGGTGATGACCGTGCGTCCTTACGGCCGCGTCGTCCTGATGGGCGGCGTCGGGATGCTCGGCGGCGCCGCGCTCGAACTGCCCTACCCCTGGATCATGCGCAATTGCGTCACCATCCACGGCGTCTGGATGTATCCGCCAAGCGCGACGGTCAGGATGGTGGCATTGATCCGGGCCGGCCTGCTCGATCTCGCTCAGTTCGAACCGACCTGTTTCGATCTCGATCACGCCAACGAGGCGGTCGCCCATGCCGCCGCCCATCGCGAACCGTTCAAGATGACCGTCATCAGGCCTTGAGCCCGGCCGAGCCGTTCAGTCGAGCTCGACCACCTTGCCGCCGACGATGGAGACGCGCCGGTCCATGCGGCCGGCCAGCTCCATGTTGTGGGTCGCGATCAGCATGGCGACGCGGGTCGCCTTCACGAGCTGCATCAAGGCGTGGAAGACGTGATCGGCCGTGCCGGGGTCGAGATTGCCCGTCGGCTCGTCGGCCAGCAGCGCGCGCGGGGCGTTGGCGACCGCGCGCGCGATCGCGACGCGCTGCTGCTCGCCGCCGGACAGTTCGGCCGGACGGTGCTTGATGCGCTCGCCGAGGCCCAGATAGGCCAGGATCTCGGTCGCCCGCTTCACCGTCTCGGAGCGCTTCAGGCCGCGGATCATCTGCGGCAGCATCACATTCTCCAGCGCCGTGAACTCCGGCAACAGCCGGTGCGACTGGTAGACGAAACCGATGTCGGTGCGGCGCATCTGGGTGCGCTCGATATCGGTGAGCTGCGAGGTCGGCACTCCCGCGACATACACCTCGCCCTCGTCGGGGCTTTCGAGCAGTCCCGCGATATGCAGCAGCGTCGATTTGCCCGACCCTGACGGGGCCACCAGCGCGACCGACTGCCCAGCCCATAAAGCGAGCTTGGCGCCGTCCAGAATGGTCAGCTGCCGCTCGCCCTGCATGTACTGTCGCTTGATCTCATGGAGATAAACAACAGGTACATCCTCCGCCCCCTGCTCGTCCATCAGCGCCTCACTCGTAGCGAAGCGCTTCGACCGGGTCTAAGCGGGCGGCGCGCCAGGATGGGTAGAGCGTGGCCAGAAAAGACAAAGTCAGAGCCATGATGACCACCGCGCTCGTCTCGCCGGCATCGATCTCAGCCGGCAGCTTCGACAGGAAGTACAGGGTCGGATCGAACAAATCCGTGTTGGTCAACCATGACAGAAACAACCGGATGGTCTCGATGTTCATGCAGATCAGGAGACCAACGATGAAGCCGGTGAGGGTCCCGACCACGCCGATCGAGGCGCCGGTGATCAGGAAAATCCGCATGATCGCGCCCTGCGACGCCCCCATCGTCCTGAGCACGGCGATATCCTGGCCCTTGTCCTTCACCAGCATGATCAGGCCCGAGACAATGTTGAGCGCGGCGACCAGCACGATCAGCGTCAGGATCAGGAACATCACGTTGCGCTCGACCTGGAGCGCGTTGAAGAAGGTCGAATTGCGCTGGCGCCAGTCGACCAGGAACACCGGACGGCCCGCCGCCTCGGTCACCGTCTTGCGAAACTGCTCCACCTTGTCCGGATTGCTGGTGAAGATCTCGATCGCGGTGACGTCGTTGTTGCGGTTGAAATAGGCCTGCGCTTCCGACAACGGCATGAACACGAAGCTCGAATCATATTCCGACATGCCGATCTCGAACACCGCCGCGACCTTATAGGGCTTGATGCGCGGCGTCGTGCCCATCGGCGTCACGGCGCCCTTCGGCGCCACCAGGGTGATGCTGTCGCCCGCATGCAGCGACAACAGGTCGGCCAGCCGGCGGCCGATCGCGACGCCCTGGCTCTCGTCGAAGCCTTCGAGCGTGCCCTGCTTGATGTTCTTGGCGATCGACGTCAGGTTGACGAGATCCTGCGAGCGGATGCCGCGGATGAACACGCCCGATGCGTTGAAGGGCGACGAGCCGAGACCCTGGCCGTCGACCACGGGCGCCGCAAGGCGGATGCCCTGCACCTGCGAGATCCGCTCGGAGACATCCTTCCAGTCGGTCAGTGGCGACTCCAGCGGCTGCACGAGCAGGTGTCCGTTGAGACCGAGGATCTTGTCGAGCAGCTCCTTTCGGAAGCCATTCATGACCGCCATCACGATGATCAAGGTCGCGACGCCGAGCATGATGCCGAGGAAGGAGAAGCCGGCAATGACGGAGATGAACCCTTCCCGACGCCGCGCACGCAGATAGCGCCCCGACAGCATCCACTCGAAGGGGGCGAAGGGCACGGTCTGCTGGGGTTCGGTCATGGTTTCATCCATCGCGCGATCATCCCATGATTCGGGCCGATTGTGGCCGGATTGGCCAGGAGGAGCCGAGCGGCCCGGTGGATAATCCGACGACCGAACGAATGGCTCAGCCGGCGACGGTTCCGCCGCCAAGCCTCGCCACGACATCGGCCGGCGACATCATTTGCCGCGCGCCATCGCTGCGGGTCTTCACCTCGACCTTGCCTTCGGCAAGGCTCTTGGGTCCGACCATGATCTGCCAGGGAATGCCGATCAGATCGGCCGTGGCGAATTTGCCGCCGGCGCGCTGCTCGGTGTCGTCATAGAGCACGTCGACGCCCTTGGCGAGGAGATCACGATAAAGCTGCTCACAGGCGGCGTCGGTATCGGAGCCGCCCTGCTTCAGATTGAGGATCACAGCCCGGAACGGTGCCACCTCCTCTGGCCATTTGATGCCGGCATCATCATGACAGGCCTCGATGATGGCACCGGCGAGCCGCGACACGCCGACGCCGTAGGAGCCACCATGGATGGTGACCTCCGCTCCGTCGGGGCCCGCCACCAGCGCCTTCATCGGCTCGGAATATTTGGTGCCGAAATAGAAGATCTGGCCAACTTCGATGCCGCGGGTGTGGAGGCGCCGCTCCTCTGGCACTTCGGCCTCGAAGCGGGCCCCATCATGGACGTCCTCGGTCGCGGCGTAGAGCGAGGTCCATTGCTTGATGATCGGCGTCAGGTCGCCGTCATAGTCGACGGACGCCGGCGGGATCGGCAGGTCGAGCACGTCGCGGTCGCAATACACGCCGGACTCGCCGGTCTCGGCGAGCACGATGAATTCATGGCTGAGATCGCCGCCGATCGGACCGGTCTCGGCGCGCATCGGAATGCCCTTGAGGCCCATCCGCGCGAAAGTACGCAGATAGGCCACGAACATCTTGTTATAGGCGCGCCGCGCGCCGGCCTCGTCGAGGTCGAACGAATAGGCGTCCTTCATCAGGAATTCGCGGCCACGCATCACGCCGAAGCGCGGACGCTGCTCGTCGCGGAATTTCCATTGGATATGATAGAGATTGAGCGGCAGGTTACGGTAGGACTTCACATAGGCACGGAAGATGTCCGTGATCATTTCCTCGTTGGTCGGCCCGTACAGCAACTCGCGCTTGTGGCGATCGCTGATGCGCAGCATCTCCGGACCATAGGCATCGTAGCGGCCGCTCTCGCGCCAGAGATCGGCGAGCTGCAGGGTCGGCATCAACAGCTCCAGCGCCCCGGCGCGGTTCTGCTCCTCGCGCACGATCTGCTCGATCTTCTTCAGTACCTTGAAGCCAAGCGGCAGCCAGGCATAGATGCCGGCGGCCTCCTGCCGCAGCATCCCCGCGCGCAGCATCAGCCGATGCGAGACGATCTCCGCCTCCTTCGGATTTTCTTTCAGAATGGGCAGGAAAAACCGCGACAAACGCATGGGCGAGGCCTTCGAGATTCGGTTCGGGCTGGCGCAGTCAAACCGGATCAGGCGGCAAAACACAAGACTGGGATTGAGAAAAAGCGGCTAAGCCGCCGGATTCCCAATCATTTTACCGGTTTGGCTGAAGCGGCAGATGAACGCGCCGCAAGCGCCGGTGGCGACGGCCGCAACGGTGGCCGCCGGCGCGCCCCGGACCGCCTATTGCGGCCGCCCCTGTTCCGACGACCATTTGTCGAGATCGCTGATCTCGGCGCTGCCCTCGATGGTCGAGATCGCGCCGTCGCGGGTGACCAGCATGGTACGGGGAATGTCACCTTGCCAGCTGGGATCGACCTCGAACCTGAGACGCTCGACATAGCCGTCGTTGAAGATGAAGTTTTCGGCGGCGGCGAGGCCCGCTTTGTCCAGCATGCTCTGGGTCGCGGCGTTCAGGTTGGGCACGAGGTCGGCGCTGACCGTAACGACGTCGATGTCGGGATGTTCGGCCATGAACTTGCCGAGTTGCGGCAGTTCGATCTTGCAGGGACCGCACGTCACGCCCCAGAAATGGATCAGGGTCGGCCGCCCCGCATGGGCGCGCAGCACCTCGCGCCAGCTGCCGCGCTCGAACGGCTTCAGCGCTGGCGGAGCCGCGGCGCTCGACGCGGCGCAGGCGACCATGCCGCCGATGACAAGACCCAACACTGCCCGCTTCATGACTCGTCTCCGATCGCCTGCAGCCGATAGCCGTCCGCCTTGGTCATCCACGACAAGAACACCTTGCCGCCATGAGCGACCAGCAATGGATGGTCGGACGCATTGTCCGTGCTGGCGACCGCCCGCGGCTTCGACCAGGTCTCGCCATCGTCCCTGGATTGCATGACCATGACGATGGTCCGCTCGCCATCGAACTCCTTCCACACCAGCGTCGTGGCCTCGGGCGTCGCCAGCAGATAAGGCCGCGTCGGATTGCGGTCGGCCTGCCCGATCGCCAGGGGCTCGGAGAAGGTTCGTCCGCCGTCGCGCGAATGCGCATAGAACAGCCCCTTGCGGACCTTGCCGCTGGTGAACCAGGCGACATGGTAAGTGCCGCCCGGCGCCACGGTCAGGCTGGGCCCCTGGTGCGGGCAGGCTTTGATCTGCCAATCGTCGGTGCTCACCCGATGCAGCTCGCCGGGCGTTGCGAGATCGCTGAACGTGATCACGGCATGGTCGCGCACACCGCCATCGAAGATGTTGCGGAACATCACCACCGGGCGTCCTGGCCCGGCGAACGCCACGCCGAGCCTGCAGCATTCGCAGGTGTTGTCCTGGGCCAGCGTCGCCTCGGCGTAGGTTGCGCCGCCATCGCGCGACGACGCGAAGAACAAGCCGGCCCCGTCATAGGAGCGCCCAGCCGCCTTCGCCGGAGCGCGGTTGCGCTTGTCAAGCCACGCCACAAACACCGTACCGTCCTGGTCGAGCGCCAGCGCCTCGAAGCGCTGGCTCTCATTGTTCGCCGTGAGCGGGCGCGGCGGCGCGAAACTCTTGCCGCCATCGTCTGATCGGGTGGTGAGCACCTGCCCGTTGAAGGCCTGGTCGCGGAAGATCGAGAACGCCACCGCGATGCCGCCTTTGCCGTCGACCACCAGCTTGGGCCGGGCGTCTGGCCCCCAGTCGAGGTTGAGCGGCTGCTCATTGACCGGCACGGATGCCGAATATGTCTTGCCGGCGTCGGTCGAGCTCGCCACCGAGACCCGTCCACCGGCCATCCAAGCCAGCCAGAGCTTACCGTCCTGCGCAAAGAACGGCGTGACCTTGGTGGCGCAGCGGAGCTCGGTGCCCTCGCATGCCGCATCCGAGCCGTGCTGATGCGCCATCTGGGCGTGACCAGTCAGCGGAGCGAAAACGGCGATCGCCAGTCCGAGCAGACCGCTCCTGAGCCGTGCTTTGCTTGTCATGCCGCTCCTCATCGGAATGCCACCTTCATGCCGGCCAGGAACGCGCGCGGGGAGCCGGCATAGATTGTTCCGGTGCCCGCCAGCCCCTGCACGCCGGTCCCCGCCACCGTGTTCTGCAGATTGTTCGCCGAGGCGATGTAGGTGCGATCGAACAGATTACGGACCTCGAAGAAGACGTTCATCGACTTGAACGTGTCTGAGGCGAGCTCGGTCTTGTAGTGGACATTCAGATTGACCAGCTCATAGCCCGGCGCCTTGAGCAAATTCGCGTTGTCCATGTAGAAGGAATCCTTCCATTGGACCTCGACGAAAGCACCGAGCCCGGCGAATCTCCCGCTATCGTGATCGTAGCCGAGCCGCGCCGTCAGCTCGTTGGGCGATATTCCGGGGATCTTGTTGCCGGCACGATTGAAGCTGAACAGCTTCGAGGCACCCACAAGGTTCTCAGTATATTCGGTGTAGACCTGATCGAGGTAGGTGTAGGCAGCGGTGAACCGCCAACCTGGCAGGAACCTCCAGTCAGCCGCCAGTTCGACGCCACGATGCTCCGAACGCGGGGCGTTGAAGGTGTAGGACGTGTTTTGCGTACCTGTGACGGCCTGTGTGACGAGCTCGTTGCGGAAGAACTCGTAGAAGCCCGTCGCGCTCAACGTCACCGCCCGGTTCGGCGTCCAGTCGAAGCCCACATCGTAGCCCAGGTTGGTCTGCGACTGCAGCTGGGTGTTGTTACCGTTGTCTCCGGTCGGCAACACGAACAGGTTCGAGACCTGCGGCGTGCCATAGCCGCTGGCGAGACGGGCCCGCAGCAGCCAGTCGCTGTTCACCCTGTAGAGCAGCGCCAGCTCGGGAGCGAGATTGTCGAACTGTCGGTCTGCGCTGGTGATCGCGGTGGTCGCAGTGCCGACCGCGTCCTTGTAGCTATACGCCGTGTTTACGCCACGCAGATGCGTGCGCTCCCATCCGAGCCCGGCCACCGCGGTCAGAGCCGCCGTCAGCTTGAGCTCCTCGCGCGCCCGCAGGCCATAATTCGTCGTCTCGCTCCAGGTGTTGGCGGACAGCCGGCCCAGCGCACCGTTGCCGCCGGGCACGACGAAGCGCGTATCCCCCGACGCGGTCAGCGTGTTGTAGAAGGCGCCGAAGAAGGTGGTCGATTCCAGGCCTAAGATTTCACCGCGCCGGGTGATGTCGCTCATGTAATTGTAGGACGGATAGTCGCCGATCGCGCTGGTCGAGCCCGTCGGCTGGCTGATGTTGCGGTCGTCGAACACAAACTGGTTGCGCCAGGTCGTGTTATTGTCGAAATCATGCTCCCAGCGGCCGCCGACGATGGTACGGCGGTCGTTGCGGCCGAGCCCGGCCTGCAGCGCGGTCTCCGTGTCGACACCACCGAGCGTATTGAAGCCGTTGTTGTTGAGCGCGACGGTCGCGCAGCCGGCTGCCCGGAAGCTCCCGGTGGTGCAGCCCTGCTGATACGGGTTCTGATTGTACTGGCTCAGCGTGTAGCGCAGCGGCAACCGCGTCGTCAGATCGTTATTGATGATCTTGACCGTGAAGCGGTCATCCGGCGTCACCTTCAGCGTGCCCAGAAAGTTCACAGTCTGGGTGTTGAACCAGCTGTTGCCGAGATAGCCGTCGCCGCGCACGTCGCTCGTGAACAGCGAGCCCTCGAAATTGCCGACCTTCTTGCCGAAAGCCATGTAGTTGCTGAGATAGCCGAAGCTGCCGCCCTCGCTGCCGATCTCGGCGCCGTCGATCGTGCCGCCCGGACGGGTGCGGAAATTGATCGCGCCGCCGGTCGCGTAATTGCCGTAGAGCGCGGAGGACGGTCCTCTGATGACGTCGACCGCGCCATAGGCATGGGGATCGATCAGGTCGCTGCGCGACAATCCGTCCGGCTGAGTGACCGGAAAGCCGTCCTCGAACAGCACGATGTTGCGGATGGCGAAGCTGTTGCGAGCATTGGAGCCGCGGATCGAGATGCCGAGATCGCGCGGCCCGTTGCCCTGCTTCAGCGACACGCCCGGACTCTCGCGCAGGATGTCGCCGACGGTGAAGGCCGGCCGGTCGTCATAACGGCTGCGGTCGATCGTGGTCGCGGTCTGGCCGGCGGGTGCCTGGCCGAGCTGATCACGGGCGTCAGTCGCTCCGGCGACCCGGCCTGATGCCGCCTGTCCCTGGGCGGAGATGTTGGTGGCGGACGCGGCGGTCGGCTTCGGCGCGCGGGCGCTGGCCGCGTTGGGCTGTGCGGCCGGCTTGCGCGTGGCCCGTGGCGTCGCGGCACGCGGCGCGTCGACGGTGACGGACGGCAATTCTCTCTCGGTCTGAGCGTGTGCGATCGTGGCCGGCTGCAGCCACGCGATGGCGATGACGCTCACGCCACCGAGGGCATGACGACGAAACATGATTGACTTTCCCCAATGCCGGCAGCTTCGGCCGGTCTTCCTGATCAGATGCAAAGCCGCGCGAGCCACTGCCGCGCCGGCGACGACAATCGCGGTCAGACGGGGAAAGGAGGCGCTCGCGGCTGGGTTTGCGACCGGGCGAGGAGATGAATCAGGCCGAGCTCGCGCCCGCGCCATGCGATCCGCACGCATCCGCGCTGCGGAGCCGCGCAGGTCGGCGCAGGCGGCGCGTCGAGAACGGCCGCGGCGTGAAGCACGCAGCACATCACGCAATCCAGGCCGCAGGCCGTGCGGTCGGTATCGCGGCTCGACGGCGGAGCATCCGGCTCGGCGTGGCAGATCACGGCGCCGGCAAGCGGATCGACCGCGGCCATGGCGGCCGCCGCCATCGCCGACGACGCCACCGGCGCCAGCAGCTGGATGATCAGTGCCAGCATCGCAAGCGGCAGAACCCGCGCGATCCAACCGCGCCGCGCGTCGCCGTGAGCCCGGCGACGGCGCTTGCGCAACGCAATGGAGACCGCGCGGGCTGAGCTCATGGCACGCCGATCCTGGCGCCGGCGGCGCGCGCCGCCTGCTCGGCCAAGCGGATCAGCGGCCCGCGCTGGGTCAGCACCGCCTGGGTGGCTTCCGGCCCGACACGCTCCGGCGATCCGGCCGCGAAGGGCGGCTGCGGGTCATATTCGATCAGCAGCTGGATGCGCCGCGCGGTGTCTTCGTCGGTGAGCTGCGCGGCCAACGCCAGGCCGAAATCGATACCCGCGGTGACGCCACCGGCCGTGATGCGGTTGCGGTCCGACACCACGCGATCCGCGATCACGGTGGCGCCCATCAGCGGCAGCAGATCGCGCACGTACCAATGCGACGTCGCCTTGTAGCCCTTCAACAGGCCCGCCGCACCGAGCAGCAGCGCGCCGGTGCAGACGCTGGTGACGAAGCGCGCGGTTTCGCCGCGCCTGGCGACGAAGTCGATCGTGCGCGGATCGTTCATGCCGTCGACGGTGCCCTTCAGCCCGCCCGGGACGAACAGCACATCGAGCCCGGTCGCGGCGGTTTCGAAGCTGTGGGTTGGAGTCACGGGAATTCCGACATCCGTCATGACCGGAGCCATCGACGCTCCGATCAGGTGGATGTCGGCCTGCATGATGTTGAAGACGGTCAGCGGCCCGGTGAGATCGAGCAGAATCATCCCGGGATAGACGAGCAGGCCGATGACCGGCTTGGCCGCCGGTCGCGGTGTCTCCGCAGCCCGTGCGCCCGGCAGCAGCAGGCCGGCCAGTGACCCCGCCAGAAGCGACGTGTTGAAGACGCGTCGGTCCACGAATGCCCCCGTCGTCCCGGACGCTACATCTTCATGCCCGAATGGTCGTGCTGCTTCATCATGCTGCCGCCCTCGCCGCCCGGCCCCTTGGCGCCGACCGCCTGCACCTCGAGCGTGACGGCCACCTTGCCGGCCTTCTCGAATTCCAGCGTGACCGGCAGCTTGTCGCCTTGCTTCAGCGGGCTCTTCAGCTCCATCAGCATCAGATGATAGCCGCCCGGCGCCAGCGCGACGGTCTTGCCGGGCTCGATCACCAATCCCTTCTCCAGCGGCCGCATCGTCATCACGCCATTGTTCACCGCCATCTCGTGAACTTCGATCCGGCCGGCGACATCACCGGAGACAGCGACGAGGCGGTCCGGCGCGCCGCCCTTGTTTTCGATGGTGAGATAGCCCGCGCCGGTCTTGGCTCCGCCGGGGGTTGCGCGGCTCCAGGGCTGCGTGATCACGAGGTCACCAGCCTTCACGTCCGCGGCGAATGCCGCGGGAGAACCGGCCAGCAGAAGAGCGAGTGCAAACAGAGAGCGTCCGAGCAACGTCATGTGAGGATCCTTTCGGTCGTGGTCGCGATGCGCCGGCTTCGTGCCTTGGCGCGTGTCAGTCCGCCCAACGGGCTGGGCAGACGGCAGAAACAAAAACGAATATTTCGGGAGACAGCGGCCGCAGCGCGCGGCCACGCTTCACACGACAGGCGGTGCTCTGGCCTGTGCGTTGGTAAAGCTTTGCGTGGGCGCGACGTCCGAGGCGGTCGTCCGCCAGATGACATCGAACGCGTCACGTCGGGGAACATCGAGGGCCGACAGGTCCGGCCCATCCAGCGTGGCCGGCTGCGCCGTACAACACAGCGCGCAGGACGCGGCGCCAGGCTTGCCGCGCGACTCGTCATCCGCTGGCTGGGAACCGGATTGGCTGTGGCAGATCTCGACGCCGCGCAGCGGGTCGGCTTTGACGAGGGCTGCCGCCCAGGCAGCCCCGATGGGCGCCAGGATCTGCACCATCAGCGCGATCAGCACGATCGGAAGAAACGCTTGCAGCCGCTGCCGCATCAAAGCCTGCCAAATGAACGGACCCGTTGTGACCGAGCGAGCGCCCCGAGTCGAGGCCGCCCAGAACACACTGCGCACATTTCGCCAGCGTTCGTTGACTAAGAACAACCCCGCGGCGCTCAATCGCGCCTTGCCATTGTGGTATTTCAGCACCAACGAGCGGAAAAGTCGAAAACAAAGCGCGCCAATTGCAAGCACTTACCGATCATTTCATCGGCTGCGCGAAATTTGAACAATCGTTGCCGAAAAGGATGACAAACGCAAAAAGATCGTCTACGAATTTGGGCCTCAGGCTAACGCTTGCGGAAGTCTGGTGGTCCAAGTCTCGGGAGGAGCCCTGGCGCGCAACAAGCAGCGTCACCCCGCTTAACAAGATCAAATCTGAACTTGCGGGATATCAAAGGGTCGACACAATTTCCGAGCAGGGCCCGCTGCCCTGCTCTATTTTTTTGCCGGTCAACCGCTTCCGGATGACCCTAGATTCCCCTGCATGAACGCTGCCTGAATAGCCGGATCGGCGCAGACTCGCTCACGCCGCGCCTGCAGCCGCAAAGCATGGCAATGGCGCGCGCCACTTTGACTTTGCCTTCGGCCATGGCAGCGTGAGCAACAGCGGCTCCCGCCCATGCACGGTCCAGCGCAGGTCTTCGCCGTCGATCTCGAGCACGCCAAAGGCCCCCGCCGCATCACCGGAAATGAAGGTTTCGGTCAGCGACTGCAAGGTGATGTGCGGCGTGCCATCGACCGTCGTCAGCGTATTCCAATGCACATGCCCCGCGAGCGCCACGACCGGACCCGGCGCGTTGGCGATGGCTGCGCGAATCGCGGCCCCCTCGGCATAGGTCGCGTGATCCGGATTGGCTTCGAAATAGTAGTTGCCGGTCTGGGCATGCCCCGACAGCGGCACGTGACTGACCAGCAAAGTCGGACGATCATCCTGCGCGAGCAGTTGAACCAGCCTTTCGAGATCGCCCGGAGACAGATGCAGACCTCGCTCGCGGGTCAGCCGCACATCGGGCTGCCAGAACACACACCTGACCTGCCCGATGACAAGGGCGCGCGAGCCGCACGGCCGATCGAGAATTGCTTCATTGTCGGCGAGCGTGAACATCGCGACGTCATGATTGCCACTGACGTGATGCCGGCGCGCGTCGAGCTTGGCGAAGCACATCGCCACATCGCTCTGCAACAGGCGATCGCGTTCCGGATCCTCGTCGGAGATCCGATCTCCGAGATCGATCACTGCATCGAAGCCAGCGCCGTTGACCTCTGCGACAAACTGCTCCAGCAGCGGCAGCGCGCGTGAGCCCCGCTTCGTCGGCGTGTCCCGGCCGTGATGAACGTCGCCGATCACGGCGATGCGTGTCGATGCCACGTCGCAGCTCCGAAGATGCCTTGAACGATCAAGTGCCGCCGCCGCGTAGCATGGACGCATCACGGTTTTCTGACATCGCGCGTGCAGCGCCACAAACGACAGACGCACCGCACAACATCCGGCTGTAGCGAGATCAGGAAGGTTGTGAAACACTGCAGGTCTTGGCGGCGCGATCAATGACGCCGCCAGACAACAATGGGACAGGGAGCACGGGATGTCCGGCACTGACAAAACGTCCAAGACAACGGTCAAGACGAGGCGCGATCTTCTCCAGGCGGCCACGGCCGCGGGCTCCGCGGCGGCCCTGCTCGCCGGTTTCGGCATCAATCCGGCGCTCGCGGCCGAGATGGGCCGCTCCGAAAAGCCGCTCAAGGCGGCGTTCTCCAATGCCGGCCTGCAGGCCACCTGGTGCGCCCAGGGCAAGCAGGCGGCGGAATGGTGGGGCAAGCTGCTCAATGTCGAGGTGACCTGGTTCGACGGTCAGCTCGACGCGGTGAAGCAGCGCGCCGCGATCGACAACATGGCGTCGCAGAAATGGGACTTCGTCGCGATCCAGGCGTTCGGCATCGGAACGCTGACGCAGCCGGTGCAGAAGATGATCGACGCCGGCATCCCCGTGATCGACATGGACACGCTGATCGCGCCGCTGGATCAGATCAACGTCCACTCCTTCCTCGCCCCCGACAACGAGTTCATGGGCGCATCCGTCACCCAGGCGCTGGCGAACGCGATGGGCGGCAAGGGCAAGATCATCATGACGCAGGGCGCGCTCGGCCATACCGGCGCGCAGGGCCGCGCCAAGGGCTTCAACTCGGTCATCAAGCAGTTCCCGAACATCGAGGTGCTCGACACCCAGCCGGCGGATTGGGACGTCTCCAAGGCCGCGCGCCTCTGGGAGACTTATCTGACGAAATATCCGCAGATCGACGCGGCCTTCTTCCACAATGACGACATGGCGCTCGCGGCCTACAACATCATGAAGGCGCGCAACCGCACCAACATTCTGATCGGCGGCGTCGACGCCATGCCGCCGGCCATCCAGGCCGTCAGCGACGGCCGGATGTTCGCGACCGTGCGCAACCCGTCCTGCCGCATCCATGGCGGCGCGATCGTGGCCGGTGTGGCGGCGGTTACGGCCGGCGAGAAGAGCGGCCAGGGCATTCCGAAGCATGTCATCACCGACGGCCCCGTCGTGACCAAGGCCAATGCCGCAGGCATGCAATGGATGGAGGATCACTTCCTGATCTGAAGTCTTCTCCCATGTCGGACAGCCGCCCGCCTCTCCTGGAACTGCAGGACATCACCAAGTCGTTCGGCGGCGTCACCGCCTTGCGCGGCGTCGATTTCACGCTACGCCCCGGCGAGATCCATGGTCTCGTCGGGGAGAACGGCGCCGGCAAGAGCACGCTGATGAAGATCATCGCCGGCGTGCACACCGGATTCTCCGGCCGTTTCCTGCTCGACGGCCGCGAGGTCCATTTCAACTCCGCCCGCGACGCCCGCGCCGCCGGCATCGCCATGGTGCATCAGGAGCTGAGTGTTGCCCCTGATCTCACCGTGGCCGAGAACGTGTTTCTCGGCAACCAGCCGACCAATGCGCTCGGCATCGTCCAATGGCGCCGGATGGCGCGCGAGGCGGCCGAGCAATTGAAGAAGCTCGGCATCGACGCCGATCCGATGAGCCGGCTCGGCGACCTGCCGATCGGCGTGCAGCAGCTGATCGAGATCGCGCGGGTGCTGTTCTCCGGCGCCCGCATCATCATCCTGGACGAGCCGACCTCGGCGCTGTCGCCGCCCGAGGTCGAGCGGCTGTTCGCAGCCCTGCGCAAGCTGCGCGAGCAAAGCACCGGGATCATCTTCATCTCGCATTTCATCGAAGACATCCTGCTGATCTCCGACGAGGTCACGGTGTTCCGCAACGGCCGCAAGATCATGGAGACGCGGGCAGCCGACACCAGCAAGGCAGCGCTGATCGAGGCCATGATCGGCAAGGGCCGCGATGCGCTGGAGGGCAGCTACACCCACGACATAACCCTGCCCGCGCCGCCGGCCGGCAAGCCCGTGGTGCTCGAGGCCGCGGGCCTGTCGCTGGCCCGCAGCCTCAAGCGTGTGTCGTTCTCCGTCCAAGCCGGCGAGGTGCTCGGCATCTACGGCTTCATGGGCTGCGGCCAGCTCGAGCTGGCGCGCATCCTGTTCGGCAAGCTGGCGCCCGATGCCGGCGAGCTGCGCCTGGCCGGCGAGCGCAACCGCTTCAAGAGCACGGCCGATGCGCGCCGCGCCGGCATCGCCTTCGTGCCGGAGAGCCGGCGCGACATGCTGTTCCTGCAGGAGCCCGTGTACAAGAACGTCTCAATCAGCATCCTCGATCGCATCAATGCCGTGTTGCTGAAGCCGTCGCGCGAGCGCGCGCTCGCCAAGCGCCAGGTCGAGCAACTGCAGATTCGTCCCGCCGATGTCGAGATCGATCTCGGCCTGCTCTCCGGCGGCAACCAGCAGAAGGTCGCGCTGGCGAAATGGCTCAGCCATCCGCCACGGCTGCTGGTGCTGTGCGAGCCGACCCGCGGCATGGATGTCGGCGCCAAGAGCGACGTGATCGGAATCGTCCGGCAGCTGCGCGACCAGGGCATTGCCGTCATCGTGCTCTCGACCGAGCCGGAGACCGTGCTGTCGCTGGCCGACCGCGTCATCGTGCTCAAGCGCGGCGAGGTCGTGCGCGAATTCGCCGGCGAAACCATCAGCAAAGACCGTCTGCTCGAGGCGGCGTAGGGAGACTGTCATGGCGCATGGCGACACTGTTCCGATGCCCGAGGCACAGCCGCGGCGCGCAGGCGGGCTCGCCACGCTGCTGCGCACGCAGATGCGCAACATCGCGCCGTTCCTGACCTTGATCTTCCTCACCGCGTTCTTCGCGATCGCCAGCCCGTCCTTCGCGACGCTCGACAATGTCGGCAACATCCTGACCCAGGTCTCGGTCACCGGCATCATCGCGGTCGGCCTGACATTCGTGATCCTGTGCGCCGAGATCGATCTCTCGATCGCCGCCATCGCCAATGTCACCGGCATCGCGGTGGCCTTCTTCACCTTGCAGGACTCCTACGTCAACATCGCCAATCTGCCGCTGCCGGGCTTTGCCGCGATCATACTCGCCCTGGCCTTGTGCGCGCTGCTCGGCGCCGTCAATGCCTTCGGCCTGACGGTGATCGGCATTCCCTCCTTCATCATGACACTCGCGATGATGCAGATCGCCGCCGGCATCTCGGCGATGCTGGTGCGCGGCCAGATCGCCTACAAGGTGCCGCCCCTGATCACGACGCTCGGCTCCGGCTCGATCGCCGGCGTGCCCTGGATCGTGATCGTCGCCGCGCTGATGCTGCTGCTCGGCCACCTCGTGCTGACCTATACGCGCTTCGGCCGCTACGTCTACATGGTCGGCGGCAACCGCGAGGCGGCGGAATATTCCGGACTGAACGTCAAGCTGATCCTCGGCAGCGTGATGGTGATCTCGGCGGTCTGCTCGGGGATCGGCGGCATGCTGGGCGTGGCGCATTTCGGCAGCGCGCAGCAGAACGAGTTCGACACCTATCTGCTCGACTCGATCGCCGCCGTCGTCGTCGGCGGCACCAGCCTGTTCGGCGGCCGCGGTGGCATCGGCAACACCATCGTCGGCCTGTTCGTGCTCGGCGTGCTCAACAACGGCCTCGATCACGTCAACATCGACAGCTTCCTGAAGATCCTGATCCGTGGCCTGATCCTGCTCGCCGCGCTGGTGATCAACGTCTACGCGCAGCGGCTGCGCGCCAAGGCAGCGGATTGAGCGGGATGTGGTAGTCGTAGGGTGGGCAAAGGCGCAGCCGCAGTCTCTCCACACGCGGGATCGCGATGGCGCCGTGCCCACCATCTTGCCGATAAGCGCGCCGACCGACGGTGGGCACGCTGCCGCCTGCGGCGGCTGCTTTGCCCACCCTACGCATCTGTCTACGCATCTGTTTCCGTCATTGCGAGCGAAGCGAAGCAATCCAGAGCCATACGAAGACTCTGGATTGCTTCGTCGCTTTGCTCCTCGCAATGACGGGATTTGCCGAGCCCATCAAAACGCCGGCTGCCACTGGCGCAGCTCGCGCGCGGCACGCGTCACCGCCTCGATCGTCGTGAACGAGGCCGTCTCGACCATCAGCGTTCGTGCCAACCGGAGCGCCCGCGCCTCGCAGCTTGCGCGTCGCCTCTCGTCGGCGATCAGCTCGAAATCGATGTTGTGCGCAAGCCCCAGGATGCGCCGGATGATCTTGGCGGCCGTGAATCCGACCGCATCCTGGAACAGCCTCGCCATATAGGCCTGACGCTCGGCTTCCAGCCGTGCCGCGCCGGCCTCGCCGGGAAACAGCGACAGCGGATAGGCATCGCCAGTCGACTCGCTGCGCCAGAGCTCCAGGAATTTGCCTGCGAATCCGCTCCACACCTGATCGACCGTGCTCAGCACCCAGCTCTCGAACGCCTCCCGCTCGCCCGGTGACCTCTCGTGTCCTACGGAGGCAAAATACGCCATCAGCAGGTTCGCGAGCACCGCGCCGACGTCAAACCCCATCGGGCCGTAGAACGCGAATTCGGGATCGATCACCTTTGTCTCGGTCTCCGTGACCATGATCGAGCCCGTGTGCAGATCGCCATGGATCAGCGCCTCGGCGCGCGACAGGAACTGCAGTTTCAGCCTGGAGACGGCGACATGAAGATCGAGATCGGCGCGGATGTCAGCCGCGGTCGCATCGAGCCAAGGCGAGGTCCAGCGGTTCTGCTCGGCGCTGCGATAGGGATCGGTGAAGATCAGGTCCTCGGTGATCTTGCAGAGCGCATGATTGCCGGCAAAGCTCGCGATCGCCTCCTTCTTTGCTGCCGCCGACAGCGCAAGGTCGGACGAAAAGAACAGCGTCCGCGCCATGAACGTCGTGATGTGATCGACGAAGGCCGGATAGATCGCGCCGGCCACCAGCCCCTTTCGCATGATGATATGGGGCTCGAGCAGCTCCATCGCGGTGAGCGCCAGCGCCGGATCATGATGAATGATGGCCGGCACCAGTCCGGGCGCCAGCCGGCCCTGATGGGTCAGCGCCAGATGCTCAAAATGCGCACGCGACAGCGGCAGCGGCCAGCTCTCACCGACCAGGCGCACGTAAGGCAGCGCCTGCTTGACCGCGAGACCGCCGGACGTCCCCTTGACGATGAAGACGAGGTTGAGATTGCCGTCGCCGACCTCGGTGATCGACCAGCGATCGGCCGGTCCGCCAAGTTGCGCCGCGACCGCCGCAATGCCCGCGAGGTAGTCGCGCAGATCCGTTTCGTTCAGAATGCGATAGCCCGATGGCGTCCCCTGGCGGGCCTCGGCCGGTGTCGTCACGCACAACCTCCCTGTCGCGCTTGTTTTGACCTCCTATAGCAAAAAAGCCGACGCGCGTCCGCGCATCGGCTTCGGAAGAATGTTGTGCGCCGCAAGCGGCCTAGAACGGCAGCCCCATCAGCTTCGACAGCCGCTCGATGCTGAAATAGCCGGCCTGATAGGCCGCGAGCGCGAACGCAAAGATCCCGGCCGACAGCAGCGTCGTCCAGATCAGGCGCTTGCCCATCAGGCTGATGGTCGGCGCGCCCGGATCGGTTCCCGGCGAGGCGCCCCCGGTCTCGTGCTGGCTGCGCACGCCGAACGGCAGGATGACGAACAGCGTCACCCACCACAGCACGAAGTAGATCGCAAGCCAGGTCGAGATCGTATAGGCCATGACCGGGCTGCCTCAGGCCTGTTCGATTTCAACGAGCGCGCCGGAAAAATCCTTGGGATGCAGGAACAGCACCGGCTTGCCATGGGCGCCGATCTTGGGCTGGCCGTCGCCGAGCACGCGCGCGCCTTCCTTGATCAGCGTGTCGCGCGAGGCGATGATGTCGGCCACCTCGTAGCAGACATGGTGGATGCCGCCGTCCGCATTGCGCTCGAGGAATTTGGCGATCGGCGAGGCCTCGCCGAGCGGCTGGATGAACTCGATCTTGGTGTTCGGCAAGGTCACGAACACGGTGATCACGCCGTGCTCCGGCAGCGGCACGGCTGACGAGATCTCGGCACCGAACGCCGCGCCATAGATCTTGGCGGCCTTCTCGGCGTCCTTGACCGCGATGGCGACGTGATTGAGACGGCCCAGCATTGCATCCCTCCCCATTTCATTTCGCGCGGCCGTTGACCGGCTCGCGTCAGACTTCCAGGACGTGAACGAGGCAGATCGGCTTCTTGCCCCATTGCTCGTTGACCGCGGCGCGCACCGCCCGCCGCACCGATTCCGCCGCCGCATCCGGATCGCGCCGCCGCGCCCGCGGCAGGCCTTCGAAGGTCGAGACCACGGCGTCGAACACGATGTCGTCCATCTCCTCGCCGGCCGCGTTCTTCTCGGGGATGCCGACCATGTCGACTTCGGGATCGTCCGCCAGTTCGCCCTTCTCGGTGATCGCCAGCGCCACGAAGATGCAACCGGCAAACGCCATCTTGCGACGCTCGACCACGGCACGCGATTTCGCGTCCTCGACGATGCTGCCGTCCTTGTAGAGACGGCCCGCCGGCAGCTCGTCGATGATCCCGGGCTCGCCCGGACCAAGCTTGACGAGGTCGCCATTGCGGCAGGTGATCACTTTCGGCACGCCGCAGGCGCGCGCCAGCCGCGCGTGCTCGTGCAGATGCAGCGCCTCGCCATGAACGGGAATCAGGAGCTGCGGCCGCGTCCAGGCGATCATGTCGCGCAGCTCGTCGCGGCGCGGATGGCCGGAGACGTGGACGAGATGGTTGCGGTCGGTGATGATCTCGATGCCCTGCTGCACCAGCCCGTTGATGACGGCGCCGACCGCCTTCTCATTGCCGGGAATGGTGCGCGAGGAGAAGATGACGGTGTCGCCCTTGTTCAAGGTCACCAGCGGATGGTCGTCATTGGCGATGCGCGCCAGCGCCGCGCGCGCCTCGCCCTGGCTGCCGGTGCACAGCGCGAGCACCTTGTCGGCCGGGAAATGACCGTACAGATCCATGCCGCGGAAATTCTGCACGCCGTCGAGATAGCCGGTCTCGCGCGCGACCTGGACGACGCGTTCCATGGCGCGGCCGACGATGACGACCTCGCGCTCGGCCTCGCGTGCGGCGTCAGCGACGGCACGGATGCGCGCGACATTGGAGGCGAAGGTGGTGACCGCGACGCGGCCCTTGGCTTCCTTCACCAGCATCGCGATGGTCTTGGCGACTTCGGCCTCGGACGGCGAGCGTCCCTCGCGGACGGCGTTGGTGGAGTCACCGATCAACGCCAGCAGCCCGGCATCGCCGAGCTCGCGCAGCCGCTTCTCGTCAGTCGGCGCGCCCAGCACCGGCGTCGGATCGATCTTCCAGTCGCCGGTGTGCAGGACGGTGCCGACCTCGGTGTGGATGGCGAGCGCATGCGATTCCGGAATCGAATGCGCAACTGGGATGAACTCGACGTTGAACGGGCCGATATCGACCCGGCCGCCCGAGGGGATCACCGTCACCGGGATCTTGGCCGGCAGCCGCTCGGCTTCGCACTTCGCCTCGAACAACGCCGCGCTGAACTTGGTCGCGTAGATCGGGCATTTCAGCCGCGGCCACAGATCGATGATGGCGCCGAAATGGTCCTCATGGGCGTGCGTCAGAACCAGCCCGACCAGATTGTTGCGCTCCTTCTCGAGAAACGCCACGTCGGGCATGATCAGGTCGATGCCCGGCAGATGCTCCTCGTCGCCGAAGGAGACGCCGAGATCGATCGCGAGCCAGGAGCGCTGGTGGCGGTTGCCGAGGCCGTAGATCGACAGATTCATGCCGATCTCGCCGACCCCGCCAAGCGGAGCAAATGTCAGTTCGTCGGGACGCGCCATCTAGACCGCTCCTTTGGATGCGACCGAGCCGAAATGAACATCACCGGCCGTGATCGGCTCCAATCGTCCCTCCGCGGTCCGCACCAGCATACAACCCTGTTCATCGATCGTGTCGAAAATTCCCTCGATGATAGCATGTCCGGACCTGATGGCGACGGGCTGGCCGAGCCCGGCCGCGCGTTCCAGCCAGAGCCGGCGGATATCAGCAAAGCCCCGCCCCTCGTTCCAGATGCCGAAATATTCCACCCAGGACTCGGACAGCGCCGAGAACAGATCCTCAGCGCTGACCTCGACGCCTAGATCGCGCAGCGAGACCGCCGGTGTCGGGGTATCGGTCGGCGCCGCCACGACGTTGGTTCCGATGCCCGCGACGACCGCGAGCCCGCCGGCGACCTGCTCCGCCTCGAGCAGCATGCCGACGATCTTGCGCCCACCGGCGAGCACGTCATTCGGCCATTTCACCGCAAAATCGAGCGCCGAGCTGCCGCCGGATCGCAGCACAGCCTCGCGGCTCACCTGCCGCAGCGCGTTCTCGATCGCCAGGCAGGCGGCGAAGCCGAGGGTCGCGGCGACGACCGGCGCGACATTCAGCACTTCAAGGACGGACGACGCCAGATTGCCGCGCGGCGCAACCCAAGGCCGCTGGCGGCGGCCGCGTCCGGCCGTCTGCTCCGTGGTGACGAACCAGCACGGCGCCCTGGCGCCTTGCCGTGCAGAGGCCAAGGCCTCGATATTGGTCGAGCCGGCCTGATCGAAGACGACGAGCCCGTAGCCGCGGGCAGCGGCACGGGCCCCCAGAGCAAAGGGCATCTAGAACAGCGACTTCGCCGCGGCCGCGGCGGCGCTGACCAGCGGGCCGGGATAGGCGAAGAACAGGATGTTGAAGATGCCGGAGATCGCGAGCACGGTACGCAGCTCGACACGGACCGGATCGAGCGTGGCGAGCGGCTCGTCGAAATACATCGTCTTGACGATCAGCAAATAGTAGTAGGCGCCGACCACGCTGGTGAGCACGCCGATCACGGACAGCGCGAACAGCCCGGCCTTGATCGCGGCGACGAAGACGTACCATTTGGCGAAGAAGCCCGCGAGCGGCGGGATGCCGGCCAGCGAGAACAACAGCATCGCGAAGAAGAAGGCGAGCAGCGGATTGGTTCGGGACAGGCCGGCAAAGTCGCTGATCTTCTCGAACGACTGGCCATTGCGCTTGATCGCCATGATCACGGCGAACGAGCCGAGCGTCATCGCGACATAGATCGCGATATAGGTCAGTACGCCCTGTGCGCCTTCGACCGTGCCGGCGGCAAGGCCGACCAGCGCAAAGCCCATATGGCCGATCGAGGAATAGGCCATCAGGCGCTTGATGTTGGTCTGCCCGATCGCCGCGAACGAGCCGAGCGCCATCGAGGCGATCGAGACGAACACGATGATCTGCTGCCACTGGAAGGTGATGCCGGGGAACGCGGTCAGCGCGACGCGGGCAAACACCGCGAGCGCCGCAACCTTCGGCGCCGAGGCAAAGAACGCCGTGACCGGGGTCGGCGCGCCTTCATAGACGTCCGGCGTCCACATGTGGAACGGCACCGCCGACACCTTGAAGCACAGGCCGGCGAACAGGAAGACGAGGCCGAAGATGATTCCGACGCTGCCGGTCTTGGCCGCCGCCGCAATGCCGGCAAAGCTGACCGTTCCGGTGAAGCCGTAGATCAGCGAGGCGCCGTACAGCAGCATGCCGGAGGACAGCGCGCCGAGCACGAAATATTTCAGGCCGGCTTCGGTCGACTTGACGTTGTCGCGATGGCTGGCGGCGACGACATAGAGCGCAAGCGACATCAGCTCGAGGCCGAGATAGAGCGTGATCAGGTCGCCGGCCGAGATCAGCACGAGCATGCCGAGCGTCGAGAGCAGCACCAGGATCGCGTATTCGAAGATGCGGCGGTCGGGCGACGACAGGAATTCCGCCGACATCACCAAGGTGGCGACCGAGCCGATGATCGCCAGGATCTTCAGGAAGCGCGCGTAGCTGTCAGCGATGAAGCTGCCGCCGAAAGCCTGGCCGCCGGGCTGCCTGAGCACCAGGATGCCGACCACGATCAGGAGCACGACCGCAAGGCCGGTGACGATCCCCGTCGTCCCCTGCCCGCGAAACGCGCCCAGCATCAACAGCGCCATGGCCCCCAAAGCCAGCAGCAGCTCCGGCAGCACCACCCAAAGCTGAGGCCCAAGATTCTCGATCATCGTCTTTGTCCCGACCCCCTAAGGTCTCATCATTGGAGCAGCGCGGCGGCCTTCACGGCCGTCACGGCGGTATTGTAGTTGTTGACGAGCTGCTGCACCGACGCCGCCGACATGTCGAGGATCGGCTTCGGATACACGCCGAACAGGATGGTCAGCGCCACCAGCGGAAACAGGATCACGCCCTCGCGCAAGGTGAGGTCCTTGATGCTGGCGAGCGACGGCTTGGTCAGCGCACCGAACACCACCTTGCGATACAGCCACAGCGCGTAGCCCGCCGACAGGATCACGCCGAAGGTCGCGAAGAAGGCAGTCGGGATCGACACCTTGAAGGTGCCGAGCAGGGTCATGAACTCGCCGACGAAGCCGGAGGTGCCGGGCAGACCGACATTGGCCATGGTGAACACCATGAACACCAGCGCGTAGATCGGCATCCGGTTGACGAGGCCGCCATAGGCCGCGATCTCGCGGGTGTGCATGCGGTCGTAGACCACACCGACGCAGAGGAACAGCGCCCCCGAGACGATGCCGTGCGAGATCATCTGGAACACGCCGCCGGCGACGCCCTGCATGGTGCCGGCGAAGATGCCCATGGTCACGAAGCCCATATGCGCCACCGACGAGTAGGCGATCAGCTTCTTGATATCCTCCTGCATCAGCGCGACCAGCGAGGTGTAGATGATCGCGATCGCCGAGAGCGTCCACACCAGCGGCGCGAAATCGTGCGACGCCAGCGGGAACATCGGCAGCGAGAAGCGCAGGAAGCCGTAGCCGCCCATCTTCAAGAGGATCGCGGCCAGGATCACCGAGCCGGCCGTCGGCGCCTCGACGTGGGCGTCCGGCAGCCAGGTGTGAACCGGCCACATCGGCATCTTCACCGCGAAGGAGGCGAAGAAGGCCAGCCAGGCCCAGGTCTGCAACGACCGCGGCACCGCCGTATGCATCAGGGTCGGAATGTCGGTCGTGCCGGCGTTCCAATACAGCGCCATGATGGCCAGCAGCATCAGCACCGAGCCGAGCAGCGTGTAGAGGAAGAACTTGAAGGACGCGTAGACCCGGCGCGGACCGCCCCAGACGCCGATGATCAGGAACATCGGGATCAGACCGCCCTCGAAGAACAGATAGAACAGCACGAGGTCGAGCGCCGAGAAGGTGCCGACCATGAGCGTTTCCAGGATCAGGAACGCCATCATGTATTCGCGCAGGCGGTTGGTGACCGACTTCCAGCTCGCCACGATGCAGAACGGCATCAAGGCGGTGGTCAGGATCACGAACGGCAGCGAGATGCCGTCGACGCCCATGTGATAGCTGATGCCGGCCGCCAGCCAGTTCGATTTCTCGACGAACTGGAAGTCGGTCTGGTTGGGATCGAAGCGCAGCACCAGGAGCACCGACACCGCGAAGGTGATCAGCGTGGTCCACAGCGCGATCCAGCGCGCATTGCGCCTTGCGGCCTCGTCGTCGCCGCGCACCAGATAGATCAGCAGCGCGCCGACGATCGGCAGGAAGGTGACGACGGAGAGAATTGGCCAGGTGGTCATTGCTGGCCCCCCATGAACATGAACCAGGTGATCAGGCCGGCGACGCCGATCAGCATGGCAAAGGCATAGTGATAGAGATAACCGGTCTGGATCTTGACGACGTTGCGCGTGACGTCGAGCACCCGCGCCGAGACGCCATCGGGACCGAACCCGTCGATGACGAAACCATCGCCCTTCTTCCAGAGGAAGCGGCCGAGCCACTTCGCCGGACGAACGAAGATAAAGTCATACAGCTCGTCGAAGTACCATTTGTTGAGCAGGAACTTGTAGAGCAGCGGCTGCTGCGCGGCCAGCTCCTCCGGGATGTCCGGACGGCTGACATAGAAGAAGTAGGACACCGCGAAGCCGAGCACCATCATGATGAAGGGCAGCTGGCCCAGCCAGAACGGCATGTGCTCCATGTCCTCCAGGATGTGCGGGTTCATCTTCAGCGACTCGCCGAAGAAGTGCTCGACGCCATGCGGATCGGCGAACAGGCCCTTGAACGGGAAGCCCGCGAGGATGGAGCCCGCCGCGAGCACGCCGATCGGGATCAGCATCCAGATCGGGCTCTCATGCGCGGCCTCGTAATGATGCTGGTCGTGCGGCGTGCCGAAGAAGGTCTTGAACACCAGACGCCAGGAGTAGAACGAGGTCAGGCCGGCGGCGACGATGGTGAGGAAGTAGGCGTAGGTCGCGAACGGATTATGCGAGGCGTAGGCGGCCTCGATGATCGCGTCCTTCGAGAAGAAGCCGGCGAAGCCCGGGAAGCCCGTCAGCGCCAGGGTGCCGATCGTCATCACCGCAAACGTATACGGGATCTTCTTCCACAGGCCGCCCATGTTGCGGATGTCCTGCTCGTGATGCATCGCATAGATGACCGAGCCCGCGCCCAAGAACAGCAACGCCTTGAAGAAGGCGTGCGTGAACAGATGGAACATGCCGACCGAATAGGCCCCTGCTCCCATCGCCACGAACATGTAGCCGAGCTGCGAGCAGGTCGAGTAGGCGACGATGCGCTTGATGTCGTTCTGCACCAGGCCGACGGTCGCCGCGAAGAATGCCGTGGTCGCACCGAAGAACATCACCACGGCCTGCGCGTTCGGCGCCAGCTCGAACAGCGGCGACAGGCGCGCCACCATGAACACGCCGGCGGTCACCATGGTCGCAGCATGGATCAGCGCCGAGACCGGGGTCGGACCCTCCATCGCGTCCGGCAGCCAGGTGTGCAGCAGGAACTGCGCCGACTTGCCCATCGCGCCCATGAACAGCAAGAGGCAGGTCAGGGTCAGCGCGTCGGCATGCCAGCCGAGGAAGTTGATTGTCTTGCCCGCGAAGCTCGGCGCGGCCGCGAAGATGGTCTCGAAATCGGTCGATTTCGCCAGTAGGAACACCGCGAAGATGCCGAGCGCGAAACCGAAGTCACCGACGCGGTTGACGACGAACGCCTTGATCGCGGCCGCATTGGCTGAGGGCTTCTGGAACCAGAAGCCGATCAGCAGGTAGCTCGCCAGACCGACGCCCTCCCAGCCGAAGAACAGCTGCACCAAATTGTTCGCGGTCACCAGCATCAGCATCGCGAAGGTGAACAGCGAGAGATAGGCGAAGAAGCGCGGACGGTTCGGATCCTCGTCCATGTAGCCGATCGAATAGAGGTGCACGAGCGAGGACACGCTGGTCACAACCACCAGCATCACCGCCGTGAGCGTGTCGACGCGCAGCGCCCACGACACCTGCAGCTCGCCCGAATTGATCCAAGGCAGCAGCTCCTTCACCCCGGCCTCGTGGTGCAAGAAGCCGACGCTCACAAGCATCGCCCAGGACAGCCCGGCCGAGACGAACAACAGTGCGGTCGTGATCGCCTGCGCGGCCCAAGTGCCGGCGGCCGGCGGCTCGGCGACGTGATGGTCGTCGTGACCGCCATGACCGTGATCATCATGGCCGTGATCGTCATGGGCATGGGCGTCGGCGGCGTGATGATGACCGTCGTCGTGATGATGCTCGACCGTATCGCCGCTCGGATGGCGCGCATGCGCCCCGAACAGCGCAATCAGGCCGGCCAGGATCGCGCCCAGCAGCGGCAGAAAGACAATGGCCTGGATCATTCGCCTGTTCCTTTACGCATGACCTTGCCGGCGAACCGGCCCCCACTCATCAGGATCATGCGCCCTTAGCCCTTCATCAGATTGACGTCTTCGACCGCGATCGAGCCGCGGTTGCGGAAGTAGACCACCAGCACGGCAAGACCGATCGCGGCTTCCGCCGCGGCCACCGTCAGCACCAACAGCGCGAACACTTGGCCGACGATGTCGCCGAGGAAGGTCGAGAACGCCACCAGGTTGATGTTGACCGCGAGCAGGATCAGCTCGACCGACATCAGGATGACGATGATGTTCTTGCGGTTCAGGAAGATGCCGAGGATGCCGAGCGTGAACAGCATGGCCGCCACAGCCAGATAGTGTCCCAGTCCGATGGTCATTTCACCCACTCCGCGGCGTCCGTATCCTGCAGCCCCTGTCCGACCGCGACCTTGCGCACCGCCATTGCCATCTCCGGCGTACGGGCGTTCTGGACGTTGATGTCCTGGCGCTTGACGCTGACCTTGTGGCGGAGCGTCAGCACGATGGCGCCGATCATCGCGACCAGCAGGATCATGCCCGACAGCTGGAAGTAATGGATGTACTTCGTATAGAGCACGAGGCCGAGCGCCTCGGTGTTGGTGACGTTGGTCGGGATCGCCGCCGTGATCGCCTTCGGCGTCGTCGGGTTGATGACCCAGTAGGACACCGTCAGCAGCAGCTCGAACAGGAAGATGCCGCCGATCACCAGGCCGATCGGCATGTATTGCAGGAAGCCCTCGCGCAGCTCGGTGAAGTCGACGTCGAGCATCATGATCACGAACAGGAATAGCACCGCGACCGCTCCGACATAGACGACGACCAGGATCATCGCCAGGAACTCGGCGCCCATCAGCACGAACAGGCCGGAGGCGTTGACGAAAGCGAGGATCAGATAGAGCACCGAGTGAACGGGGTTCTTGGAGACGATCACCATCACGGCCGAGGCCACGCAGACCGCCGCGAACAGATAGAAGAAGAGCGCAGGAAGGATCATCGGACGGCCTCAGCGGTACGGCGCGTCGAGCGCGATGGCTTTGGAGATCTCGCGCTCCCAGCGGTCGCCGTTCGCCAGCAGCTTGGCCTTGTCATAATACAGCTCCTCGCGGGTCTCGGTCGCGAACTCGAAGTTCGGTCCCTCGACGATGGCGTCGACCGGGCAGGCTTCCTGGCAAAGGCCGCAATAGATGCACTTCACCATGTCGATGTCGTAGCGCACCGTGCGGCGGGTGCCGTCATTGCGACGCGGACCGGCCTCGATGGTGATCGCCTGCGCCGGGCAGACCGCCTCGCACAGCTTGCAGGCGATGCAGCGTTCCTCGCCATTGGAATAGCGGCGCAGCGCATGCTCGCCGCGGAAACGCGGCGAGATCGGGCCCTTCTCGAACGGATAGTTCAGGGTCGGCTTCGGCTGGAAGAAGTAGCGCATCGCGAGGAAGAACGCGGAGACGAACTCGGACAGCAGCAGCGACCGTGCAGTGGCGGAAATGTTCATGACAGCCTCATTTCGGCGCGATGCCGGCGAAGTGCAGCACGCCCGCGACGATCACCACCATGACCAGCGACAGCGGCAGGAACACTTTCCAACCGAGTCGCATCAACTGGTCGTAGCGGTAGCGCGGCACGATCGCTTTCGCCATCGCGATCAGGAAGAACATGAAGAACAGCTTGAGTGCGAACCAGATGACGCCGGGCACCCAGTTGAACGGCGGCAGGTCGATCGGCGGCAGCCAGCCGCCGAGGAACAGGATCGTCGCCAGCGCGCACATCGTGGTGATGGCGACATATTCGCCGAGCATGAACAGCAGATAGGGCGTCGAGCCGTATTCCACCATGAAGCCGGCCACGAGCTCGGATTCCGCCTCCACGAGGTCGAACGGCGGACGGTTGGTCTCGGCCAGCGCCGAGACGTAGAACACCACGAACATCGGGAACAGCGGCCAGACGTACCAGTTCAGGATCGTCAGCTGCGGCAGGCCGATCAGGCTGGCGAGACCGCGGGCATGCTGCGCCTCGACCACAGCCGAGAGGTTCAAGGTGCCGGCGCAGAGCAGCACGGTGATGATGACGAAGCCGATCGAGACTTCGTAGGACACCATCTGCGCCGCCGAGCGCAGCGCCGCCAGGAACGGATATTTCGAGTTCGACGACCAGCCGGCCATGATGATGCCGTAGATCGACAGCGACGAGATCGCGAAGATGAAGAGGATGCCGACATTGATGTCGGCGATCGCCCAGCCGAGATTGGTCGGAATCACCGCCCAGGCCGCCAGCGCCAGCACGCAGGACACCAGCGGCGCCAGCAGGAACACGCCCTTGTTGGCGCCCGCCGGGATGATCGGCTCCTTGAGCACGAACTTCAGGAGGTCGGCGAACGACTGGAACAGGCCCCAGGGCCCGACCACGTTGGGTCCCCGGCGGATCTGCACCGCGGCCCAGATCTTGCGGTCCGCCAGCAGGATATAGGCGATCGCGACCAGGAGGACGACGAGGAGCAGCACGCTCTGCGCGATCATGACGATCAGCGGCCAGAGGAAGCCGGTCCAGAATGAGCTCGCAAAGAAATCAGCCATCAGGTCACGCTCACTCCGCTGCCGTCAGCATCTGCCCGGAGGCCAGGCGGGAGCATTCCGCCATGACCGCCGATGCGCGTGCGATCGGGTTGGTGAGATAGAAGTCTTCGATCAGCGGCTTGAACGGCGCCTTCTCCAGGCTGCCGCCCTTGCCCGCCAGGGTTTTGATGTCGGCGATCTTGCCGGCCTCGATCTGGTCGATCCGGCCGAGATGCGGCGCGACCTTGACGATCTCGGCGCGCAGCGCCGCCAGCGAGTCATAGCCGAGCTTGCGGCCGAGCACATCGGATAACGCGCGGATGATCGCCCAATCCTCGCGCGCCTCGCCCGGCGGGAACGAGGCTCGCCCTGTGACCTGCACCCGGCCCTCGGTGTTGACGTAGAGACCGGACTTCTCAGTGTAGGCCGCGCCCGGCAGGATGACGTCGGCGCGATGCGCGCCGCGGTCGCCATGGGTGCCGATATAGACGGTGAACACGCCCTCGGGCACCTCGACCTCGTCGGCGCCGAGCAGGAACATCACGTCCATGGTGCCGAAGGTCGTCATCTGGGCGCCGGTCAGGCCGGTGCCGTTGAAGCCGATGTCGAGCGCACCGACCCGCGAGGCGGTGTCGTGCAGCACGGCAAAGCCATTCCAGTCGTCGCGGACGGCGTTGACGTCCATCGCGATCTTGGCGGCGAGCGACAGGATCGCCCCGCCATCATGGCGGGCGGCGGCACCGGAGCCGACCAGCACGATCGGGTTCTTGGCGTTGCGGAACGTGGACGCGAAGGAGTGCTTGCCGGCGGCGACATCGCTGAGCGAGTCCGTGCCTGCGCCGATATGCTCATAAGGATAGGTCAGATCGGCCTTGGGGCCGACCTGACCGACCTTGAGCTGCCCCGAGCGCCAGCGCTTGCGGATGCGGGCGTTGAGCACCGCCGCTTCCTTGCGCGGATTGGCGCCGACGATCAGGATCGCGTCGGCCTGCTCGATGCCGGCGATGGTCGGATTGAACAGATAGGACGCACGGCCGAGCTTGGCGTCGAAGCTGTCACCGCCCTGCACCGCGACGTTGGACGAGCCGAGCTTGGCGAGCAGATCCTTGAGCGCGAACATCTCCTCGACCGCGGCGAGATCGCCGGCGATCGCGCCGATGCGCTTGCCGTCGATGCGCGACAGCTTGGCGGCGATGGCCTTGAACGCCTCCGGCCAGGTGGCCGGGCGCAGCTTGCCGTCCTCGCGCACATAAGGACGGTCGAGCCGCTGTGTGCGCAGGCCGTCGACGACGTGACGGGTCTTGTCCGAGATCCACTCCTCGTTCACGGCGTCGTTGATGCGCGGCAGGATGCGCATCACCTCACGGCCGCGGGTGTCGACCCGGATCGCCGAGCCCAGGCCGTCCATGACGTCGATCGACTGCGTCTTGCCGAGCTCCCAGGGGCGCGCGGCAAAGGCATAGGGCTTCGAGGTCAGCGCGCCCACGGGGCAGATGTCGACCAGATTGCCCTGCAGCTCCGAGCTCAAGGCCTGCTCGAGATAGGTCGTGATCTCCATGTCCTCGCCACGGCCGATCGCGCCCATTTCCGGCACGCCGCAGACTTCCGCCGAGAAGCGGACGCAGCGCGTGCACTGGATGCAGCGGGTCATCGAGGTCTTGACCAGCGCGCCGAGATACTTGTCCTCGACGGCGCGCTTGTTCTCGGCGTAGCGGCTGGTGTCGACACCATAGCCCATCGCCTGGTCCTGCAGGTCGCATTCGCCGCCCTGGTCGCAGATCGGGCAGTCCAGCGGATGGTTGATCAGAAGGAATTCCATCACGCCTTCGCGTGCCTTCTTGACCATCGGCGACCGTGTCGAGATCTCCGGCGGCTCGCCCTTCGGACCCGGACGGCAGTCGCGCACGCCCCAGGCGCAGCTCGCGACCGGCTTCGGTCCGCCCTTCACCTCGACGAGGCACATCCGGCAGTTGCCGGCGATCGACAGCCGCTCATGATAGCAGAAGCGCGGAATCTCGGCGCCCGCCGCCTCGCACGCCTGCAGCAGCGTGTACTCCGGCGGCACATCGATCTCTTTGCCATCGATGATGATCTTGGTCATTGCCTCACATCTCTCTCAAACCACGGACCACCGCGCCGCTGCGCTCCTTCAGGGCGCGAACGCGGAGGAAAATCTTGCTGGCGGACAGGACCGCCATCCCCTACTCCGCCGCGACCATATGCGCGGGATCGCGCACGCCGACGTCGTCGACATCGGCCTTGTGCGAATACTGGTCGATGCGCGCTTCGATCTCGTGACGGAAATGCGTGATCAGGCCCTGGATCGGCCAGGCCGCGGCGTCGCCGAGCGCGCAGATCGTGTGTCCCTCGATCTGCTTGGTGACTTCCAGCAGCATGTCGATCTCGCGCTTATGCGCGCGGCCTTCGGCCATGCGGGTCAGCACGCGCCACATCCAGCCGGTGCCCTCGCGGCACGGCGTGCACTGGCCGCAACTCTCATGCTTGTAGAAATACGAGATGCGCGCGATCGCGCGGATCAAGTCGGTGGACTTGTCCATCACGATCACGGCCGCGGTGCCGAGGCCGGAGCGCAGCTTGGACAGGCTGTCGAAATCCATCGGCGTGTCGATCATCTGCTCGGCCGGCACCATGCGCACCGACGAACCGCCGGGGATGACCGCCTTGAGATTGTCCCAGCCGCCGCGGATGCCGCCGCAATGCTTCTCGATCAGCTCGCGGAACGGGATGCCCATCGCCTCTTCGACGTTGCAGGGCCGCTCGACGTGACCGGAGATGCAGAACAGTTTCGTGCCGACATTGTTCGGACGGCCGATGCCGGCGAACCATGACGCGCCGCGGCGCAGGATGGTCGGCGCGACCGCGATCGATTCGACGTTGTTCACGGTGGTCGGGCAGCCATACAGGCCGACATTGGCCGGGAACGGCGGCTTCAGCCGCGGCTGGCCCTTCTTGCCCTCGAGGCTTTCGAGCAGCGCCGTCTCCTCGCCGCAGATATAGGCGCCGGCGCCATGGGCGACGTAGAGATCGAACGGCCAGCCATGGATGTTGTTCTTGCCGATCAGATTGGCCTCATAGGCCTGGTCGATCGCGGCCTGCAGCCGCTCGCGCTCACGGATGAACTCGCCGCGCACATAGATGTAGCAGGCATGCGCGTTCATCGCGAAGCTGGCCAGCAGGCAGCCCTCGACGAGATGATGCGGATCGTGCCGCATGATCTCGCGGTCCTTGCAGGTGCCGGGCTCGGACTCGTCGGCGTTGACCACGAGGTAGCTCGGCCGGCCGTCGGTCGATTCCTTCGGCATGAACGACCATTTCAGGCCGGTCGGGAAGCCGGCGCCGCCGCGGCCGCGCAGGCCCGACGCCTTCATCTCGTTGATGATCCAGTCGCGGCCCTTGTCGATGAGACCCTTGGTGCCATCCCAGCTGCCGCGCCGGCGCGCGCCTTCGAGGCCCCAATCATGGAGGCCGTAAAGGTTGGTGAAGATGCGGTCCTTGTCCTCGAGCATGATCAGACGGCTTCCTCGAATTCAGCGGTTCGACTGCATGGTGGCGATGAAGGCGGCACAGCCGCCGAACACCAACGCCCACAGCAGACTGGACTCCAGCGTCGCGTTGAGCGCGAAACGCTGCAGCACGAAAATGAAAGCGGCGGCAGCAAGCGTATGCAGCGCCACGTAGCGCCAGTTCTTCATCGCGGCGCCCTCTCGGGTCAGGGCCGCAACGCGGATGCGATGGCGGCTCATGTCTTTTCCTTCAGCGTGGTCGGACCGCCGGCGGGCGCCGAGAACTGGCGGCCGTTCTGCGGACCCGGCGTCGGCAGGTTGCCGGTCGCGAAGCCGTCGAGCACCTTGCCGAAGCTCTCCGGCGTCAGGTCCTCATAAGTGTCCTTCCACACCTGCACCATCGGCGCATTCACGCAGGCGCCCAGGCACTCGACCTCTTCCCAGCTGAAATCGCCATCCTTCGACAGATGGAAGGGGTCGTGATGGATGCGATGCTTGCAGACCTCGATCAGCTCCTCGGCGCCGCGCAGCCGGCACGGCGTGGTGCCGCAGACCTGCACATGCGCCTTCTTGCCGACCGGCTGCAACTGGAACATCGTGTAGAAGGTCGCGACTTCGAGCACGCGGATATAGGGCATGCCGAGCATGTCGGCGACGACGCGGATCGCGGCTTCCGAGACCCAGCCCTCGTTCTGCTCCTGGGCACGCCACAGGATCGCGATGACCGCCGAGGCTTGGCGGCCTTCCGGATATTTCGCGATCTGGGCCTTGGCGAAGGCGAGGTTTTCCTCCGTGAACGCAAAGCTCGCGGGCTGGACTTCCTTCGGGGCAAGACGGCGGACGGACATGGCTCTTCAGTCTTTCATTGCATGCGGCGCGCGGCACTTGCATTGAGCGCTGCGACGCGATTCTGCCAGAAGGCACTTGCAGTTCCGAACACGTTATAGCCGACGTGCGCGGACACCTTGATGCGGTCGAGGATCGACAGTTCGGTCACCGTCTCGAAACGCCGGCTCTGCGGGTCATAGACCATCAGCTGCATCGGCGTCTGCTCGAGGATATAGCGGGAGACCGTATGATTGCGGTCCTGGCCGTGCTCCTCGCAGAGGATCATGCTGTCCGTCGACAGCAGCCGGGCGCCGCCCTTGATCGCCTCGATCTCGACGCCCTCGACATCAAGCTTGATCAGGTACTTGCCGGAGGCCGCGACCTTGCCGTCATCGATGAGGTCGTCCAGCGCCATCACCGGCACCTGCTCACCGCCGGTGTTGCCGCCGGCGATGCTGAAGGCCTCGTGCTTGGTGCCGGTCAGATAGGCTGTGCCACGGCGTTCGCCGATGGCGCACTTCATCACCTCGAAGCGGCCGGCATTGACCCTGGCATTGTTGGCGAGCTTGGCGAAATTGGCCGAGGACGGCTCGATCGCGATCGCCTTGTGGGCGCCATAGGGCGCGCTGGAGACCAGCACCGACCAATAGCCGTAATTGGCGCCCCCATCGATGAACGTATAGTCGACATCGGCGGTGCCAAGAAAAAGCAGCTCGAGCTCGTCTTCGTAGTGATAGGAGCGGTTGAGCAGCTTGCTCCAATAGCCGTCGCCATACGGAAACTCGAACACGGCGTCCGGGTTGAGCTTGACCGCGATGTTGCGCTCCGCCAGCGCCAGGCGCAGCAGATTGGCGCAGCGATTATAGCCGCGATGCGAGAAATGCGACGAGATCTTCGAACCGGTGACCAGCGCCAGGGCAGCCGTGCGCTCCCAGAGATTCGCCCCTTCGAGCGCTCCGGAAGCACGATCGAACTGGATCGGCGCATGGCCCATCAGCGGTCCACCTCTCCGAACACGATGTCGAGCGAGCCGAGAATGGCCGAGACGTCGGCGAGCAGATGCCCGCGGCACAGGAAGTCCATCGCCTGCAGATGGGCGAAGCCCGGCGCCCGGATCTTGCACTTGTACGGCTTGTTGGAGCCGTCGGAGACCAGGTAGACGCCGAACTCGCCCTTCGGGGCCTCCACGGCGGCATAGATCTCGCCGGCCGGCACGTGCACGCCCTCGGTATAGAGCTTGAAGTGGTGGATCAGCGCTTCCATCGAGCGCTTCATCTCGCCACGGCGCGGCGGCGCGATCTTGTTGTCGGTGACCACGACCGGCCCCTGCCCGTCCGGCGCCCGCAGCTTCTGGATGCACTGCTTCATGATGCGCACCGACTGGCGCATCTCTTCCATGCGGATCAGATAGCGGTCGTAGCAGTCGCCATTCTTGCCGATCGGAACGTCGAACTCCATCTCGGCGTAGACATCATAAGGCTGCGACTTGCGCAGGTCCCAGGCCGCGCCCGAGCCGCGCACCATCACGCCGGAGAAGCCCCACTCCCAGGCCTGCTTCAGGGTGACGACGCCGATGTCGACATTGCGCTGCTTGAAGATGCGGTTGCCGGTGAGCAACTGGTCGAGATCGTCGACCACCTTCAGGAACGGATCGCAGAACGCGTCGATGTCGTCGATCAGCTTCGGCGGCAGGTCCTGGTGGACGCCGCCGATGCGGAAGTAGTTGGCGTGCATGCGCGAACCGGAGGCGCGCTCATAGAACACCATCAGCTTCTCGCGCTCCTCGAAGCCCCACAGCGGCGGGGTCAGCGCGCCGACGTCCATCGCCTGCGTGGTGACGTTGAGCAGATGCGAGAGCAGCCGCCCGATCTCCGAATACAGCACGCGGATCAGCTGGCCGCGGCGCGGCACCTCGATGCCGAGCAGCCGCTCGGCCGCAAGGCAGAACGCATGCTCCTGGTTCATCGGCGCGACATAGTCGAGCCGGTCGAAATAGGGCATCGCCTGCAGATAGGTCTTGGTCTCGATCAGCTTCTCGGTGCCGCGATGCAGCAAGCCGATATGCGGATCGACCCGTTCGACCACCTCGCCGTCCAGCTCCAGCACGAGACGCAGCACGCCGTGCGCCGCCGGATGCTGCGGACCGAAATTGATCGTGAAGTTGCGGAGTGCCGGGCTCTGCTCGTTCATGCTCGCGCTCCCACTCACTTGGTCGCTTTCTCGTCGCCGGGCAGCGGATAGTCAGCTCCCTCCCACGGCGAAAGGAAATCGAACTTGCGGAATTCCTGGTTGAGCCTGACAGGCTCGTAGATCACCCGCTTCTCCTGGTCGTCGTAGCGCACCTCGACGAAGCCGGTGGTCGGGAAATCCTTGCGCAGCGGATGGCCGTCGAAACCGTAGTCCGTGAGGAGCCGACGCATATCGGGATGACCGACGAAGATCACGCCGTAGAGATCGTACGCCTCGCGCTCGAACCAGTCCGCCCCCGGAAACACGTCGATCAGCGACGGCACCTGAGTTGCCTCGTCGGCCTGGCCCTTGAGCCGGACCCGCGCGTTCAAGGTCGGTGACAGAAAATGGTAGACGACATCGAAGCGCTTGGCGCGCTCCGGATAGTCGACCGCCGTGATGTCGGTGATATTGACGAAGCGGCAGGCCGGATCGTCGCGCAGATATTTCGCCACCTCGACGATTCGGGTCGGCTCGATGTCGACCGTCAGCTGGTTGAAAGCGACCGAATGACCGAGCGCGGCGCCCGGAAGCGCGCTCACGATCGTCTGCCCAAGGGCGTCGAGCCTGCCATCGTCCATAACGAAAACCTTCAGCGTTCGATGGTGCCGGTGCGACGGATCTTCTTCTGCAGCAGCAGAACACCGTACAGCAGCGCTTCCGCAGTCGGCGGACAGCCGGGCACATAGATGTCAATGGGAACGATGCGATCGCAGCCGCGGACCACCGAGTAGGAATAGTGGTAGTAGCCGCCGCCATTGGCGCACGACCCCATCGAGATGACGTAGCGCGGCTCCGGCATCTGGTCGTAGACCTTGCGCAGCGCCGGGGCCATCTTGTTGGTCAGGGTGCCCGCGACGATCATCACGTCGGACTGGCGCGGCGAGGCGCGCGGCGCGAAGCCGAACCGCTCGACGTCGTAGCGCGGCATCGAGACCTGCATCATCTCGACGGCGCAGCAGGCCAGACCGAACGTCATCCACATCAGCGAGCCGGTACGGGCCCAGGTGATGAGATCGTCGGCGGTCGCAACGAAGAATCCCTTGTCCGACAGCTCGTGCCTGACCTCGAGGAAATACGGGTCGTTGGCACCGATCGGCCTGCCGGTCGCGGGATCGAGAATGCCCTTCGGGGCCGGTGCGATCACCGGGCCGGTCGAGGACGGGTTGGGGCTCAATCCCATTCAAGCGCGCCTTTCTTCCATTCGTAGGCAAACCCGACCGTCAGCAGGGCCAGGAACACCAGCATCGACCAGAAGCCGGCCGCGCCGAGCTTGCCGAATGCCACTGCCCAGGGGAACAGGAAGGCGACTTCGAGGTCGAAGATGATGAAAAGGATGGCAACCAGGTAGAAGCGAACGTCGAACTTCATGCGCGCGTCATCGAACGCATTGAAGCCGCATTCATACGCGGAAAGCTTCTCCGGATCGGGCTGCTGATAGGCGACCAGGAACGGCGCGATCAGCAGCACCACCCCGATGATGGCTGCGACACCTATGAACACGACGAGGGGGAGATAATTCTGGAGGATGCCGGTCATCGGCGCCACTTTCCTCTGCGGCTTCGGTGCAAACCACAGACTCGTTGCATTGGAATTGTTCTGAGCCTTAGCGCAGCGCACCAAGCCGCGCAAGACAAGCCGTCTCAACGCCGTCATCCCTCCCCACATTGCGGAAACCCGGACACACGGGGCTGGCGGGCGCCGCAGCGCGCACGCGTCTGTCACATCACAGACCCGCAGCATTACGGTGTCCGGTGCGCGATCGGCAGAGGCTGATCGGCTCAGCGATCGCGAGCACGCACGGCGGTGTGCGCAGAGCCGGACATGGTTCGGGGCGGATGGCAAAGCGGCGATCGGGTGGCAGATCAGTCGCGATGAGCAATGGGCCGATACGCTTCCTCTATCGAGTAGATGGTCACCCGAGGTCGCCGAATCAAGCTCGCGCGCAGCTTGCAGGGGCTCGAGGCAGCGGAGACACCAACCAGGGCAACGTCAGCCAAAGACGCCGGTCGGGCGACGCTGGCGAAGGACGGTCCGCATCCTCCCGCCGGCCGCAACACGCCCTGCAAACAATGAAACCATTTTGAGGAAACGACGAAACCGGATCGAAACAAACCAGCGGTACATGTCCGGCAACAAAGTGGCGCTGTGAGACGCCGGGAGGCTGACATGAACCACTCGCTCCATTCCGCGGATCGTTCGACCCATCTGAAGGTCGTCGTCGTGGCCCTCATCGCCGGGATCGCCTTGACTGCCTTTGGGATCGCCGCCCGCACCGTCGACGACAGCCAGACGGCCGCTCACGTCGTGAAGGCGGGCAAGCCGATCACCGTGACGAGTTCCACCGCATCGATGGTGCGCTGACCCGTCGCCGTTCCCTCGTGGAAGGTGTCCCGGCCGCCGCTTCGGCGGCCTTTTTCTTGCGCGTCATACGTCCTCAGAGCACCGGTCCGCCGCGGTCACACCGCAGGCGCAAAGCGGCACGGGTCGAAAGCCACCCAGAAGCAGCGAGACGAACAACCAACGATATGTGTGAGGATACTAAGCCATTCAAAATGGCGCGAGAGACGGGGCTCGAACCCGCGACCTCCGGCGTGACAGGCCGGCGCTCTAACCAACTGAGCTACTCCCGCGTGATCGCGAAATCCGCGGAGGAGTGCGACTTAAAGGGGCGATGTTTCGAAGTCAAGGACAATGAAACCGGATTTGTGAGAAGTCGTCGATCAGTCCCCAACAGGCCCAGACCCGCCACGCCGCTGCCTGCGCTGCGTCCGCATCAAAACCTCAGGACGCAAGGCCGGGAGACGGCAAGATGACCATCGCTCCAAACATCCGGTTGCCGCAACGGCGGAGGCGCCCCTGCCTCGATCGAGACGCAGAGGTGGAAGTCCCCGGATGGGGTCTCCGAATCGGGATCATCTTCGGTACGATGACCAGGTCAGGCAGGCTTCCTCAATCTCGCCTTAAGGCCGTTGGAAGCGGAGGAACTCGGCGCTGGCGATCCCGTTCTGATGCTGAAAACATCAGTATCGCGGTTGGGCGCAGGGACCTGCACACGTGCTGTGACACATTGGCGGCTGCCGCGCAGACCTGGCATGTGGTATACGCACGCTAATATACTAATATCTTTGCTATGACGGTATCATAATCCTCCGGCCCTCCTGGTGCTCATGTCCGACACGTCGCTCAGCTTCACCCACTCCGTCCTGGAACGGTTCCTCCGCTACGTCGTGATCGACACCCAGTCGGACCCGACCTCCCCGACCTGTCCCTCGACCCTGAAGCAGAAGAATCTCGGGCGCCTGCTCGCCGCCGAGTTGCAGGCGATGGGGCTCGCCGATGCTCACCTCGACGATCACGGCTACGTCTATGCGACGATCCCGGCAAATACCGACAAGCACGTGCCGGTGATCTGCTTCTGCTCGCACATGGACACGTCGCCCGACTGCTCCGGCGCCGACGTGAAGCCCCAGATCATCCGCAACTATCAGGGTGGCGACATCGTGCTGCCCGGCGATCCGAGCCAGGTCATCCGTCCCGGCGAACATCCCGCGCTGCAGGACCAGATCGGCAATGACATCGTCACATCGGACGGCACCACGCTGCTGGGTGCCGACAACAAGGCCGGCATCGCCGAGATCATGGATGCGGCGCAATTTCTGCTCAGCAATCCCCAGATCAAGCACGGCACGATCAAGATCCTGTTCACTCCCGATGAGGAGATCGGCCGCGGCGTCGATCGGGTCGACCTGAAGAAGCTCGGCGCCGATTTCGGCTACACGATGGACGGCGAGACCGCGGGCAATATTGAGGACGAGACCTTCTCCGCCGACGGCGCGACCGTGATCATCAACGGTGTCAGCGCCCATCCCGGCTTTGCCAAAGGCAAGATCGAGCATGCGATCAAGATCGCTTCGGCGATCGTGGAGCGCCTGCCCAAGGACACCTGCTCGCCCGAGACCACGGAAGGCAAGGAAGGCTTCCTGCATCCGGTGGCGATCTCCGGCACGCTTGAGCAAGCCCGCCTCGATTTCATCGTCCGCGATTTCAGCGAGCAGGGCTTGCGGCAGAAGGAGGCGCTGCTCGAGGACATCGTGCGCGACGTCATGACGAACTATCCGCATTCCAGCTACCGGATGGACGTCCGGCAGCAATACCGCAACATGAAGGAGGTCATCGATCTCCATCCGCAGATCGTGACCTATGCAGAGGATGCGATCCGGCGCGCCGGCCTGACTCCGATGCGGACCTCGATTCGCGGCGGCACCGACGGGTCGCGACTGTCTTTCATGGGGCTGCCCTGCCCCAACATCTTCGCCGGCGAGCACGCCTTCCACTCGCGCCTCGAATGGGTCAGCGTCCGTGACATGGAGAAGGCGGTGCAGACCATCGTGCATCTGGCGATGATCTGGGAAGAGCGCTCCTGAGCGCTGGGCGGCGCCGCGTCAGGCGTGCGCCGTCACCAGCCAGATCGAGCCCGGCAAAGTGACGCTGTCACCGGTCTGATGCTGCGCGAGCAGGTCGCGGACCGACTGCCGCGCGGCCTCCCGCGTCTCCGGCGAATGTCCTTCCAACGCGCGGCTGGCGGGTCCGATCTCGAAGGCCGATTGCACGGCGGCATCGAGCCCCTTGCCGATCGCAATATCGAGCGACAACGCCTGCGGCTCCAGCGCGACATCGCGGAACCCAGCCTCGGCCAGAATGCGGCTGACCCGCGCCTCGGATGCGAAGGCGAAGGGACCCGGATCCTCGGGCGCCATTTCGGGCAGCTTCGGCACGTGGCGATACACCGCCTGCAACGGCGCGATCATCCACGGATTGGCCTTCGGCTCCCGCCAACAGGCGAACACGACCCGGCCGCCCGGCTTCAGCGCCTTGCGCATATTGGCGAACGACGCCACGGGATCGGCGAAGAACATCACGCCGAAGCGCGAGACCAGGAGATCGAAGCTCGCCGGCGTGAACGGATGCACCGTAGCGTCAGCCAGCACGAACTCCACCGGACATCCCACCGGAGCCACCTGGCGCGCTTGCGCGAGCATCGGTGCGGAGATGTCGATCCCGAGCACGGAGCCGCCCGGGGCAACCTGCCTCGCCAATGCGATCGCCAGGCCGCCACAGCCGCAGCCGATGTCGAGAACGCGATCGCCCGCCTTGGCCGCGATGCGCGCGATCAGGATCTCCGACACCGGAGACAGCAGGATGTCCTGCGCCTCCTGGCGATCGGACCAGCGCTGGCCGCCGGGCCCGTTCCAATAGGCGATCTGGTCGGCATTGCGGTCGTCCCCGGCTGGCAATGGCATGCTGCGTCCCTCGCTCGATGTCATCCTTCGAGTCATCGCGCATGCCGCCGGCATCACTGTCAAGCCACGCGGGCGCGGCACGCTCACCAGGATTCGGTAAGGCTCTCGCCGACGCCGAGCGCGGCCCACTGCCGGCTCAACCGCGCAAACTCCTGCCGGACCGCGGCACGGCGAGCCGGCGTGTACAGCGCACGCTCGGCCGGAGCCATAGACGCGGCCAGGCTGCGCGCCGACTTTGCCATCTCGGCCCCACGGGCTCGCAGCGCCGGATCGTCGGAATGTTCCAGCCAATCCTGCCAGCACACATAGGTCGCCCGCTCCGAGCGGGCATAGTCCTCGCTTTGCTCCGGCATCAGGCGCTGATCCCTGGCCGCGAGCTTGCGTCGCTGCCGCGACGCCTCGCGTGACGCGCCGCCCTGCTCGACGGCGTGAAACGTGCCTGCCGTGCCGCCCGCGGCCAACCGTCCGAACACGGCACCAGCGATATCGAAATGCTTCTCGACGATGAAATGCTGCAGGTCATGCGGCACCCAGGGATCGAAGCCGGGTGCCGGGTTCATTTCGAGCACGGGGCCGGCGGGCAGCATCGCGCGCACCGCATAGCGGCGCTCGCCAGTACGGACGAAGCAGACGGTCATAAGCGCGCGTTGACGGGGCATGATCGACCTCCTCGGTTTGGCCGGGGCGACGCAGGCAGACGAAGCAGGCTCATCATACCACCGGACGCGGCATGCCGTCGATTCGACGCCGCCGCGCTGGCGTCTGCAGCGTCGAGATGGAATAGCAGGATGCCGAATCTGGTCCCGCTCTTGCTTCGAGCCAAAGCGTCAGGAGCCCCATGCGCTGTCTCGTCGTTGCCGATCTCCACTACGCGCTGCCGCAGTTCGACTGGCTGGTGGCTGCGGCCGATCATTTCGATGCGGTCGTGTTCGCCGGCGACGCGCTCGACCTCGCCTCGATCGTCGACATCCGCGCGCAGATCGTGGTCGTGAAGACCTATCTCGCGCTGCTCGCGGCCAAGACCCGCGTGATGATCTGCTCCGGCAATCATGACCTGGAGGAGCGCAGCGCCGAGGGCGAGAAGATCGCGGCCTGGATCGGGACGGTTCGCGAGCTCGGAATCGCGGCCGATGGCGATGACCTCCTGATCGGCGAGACGCTGTTCTCCATCTGCCCATGGTGGGACGGACCGCTGGTGAAGGCGGCGATCCAGCGCCAGCTTGACGCCGCCGCCGGACTTCCGGCCGCGCGCTGGATCTGGGTGCATCACGCCCCGCCGGCCAACTCCCCGGTCAGTTGGGGCGGCAAGCGCTTCTTCGGTGACACCGAGCTCGAAGGCTTCATCGCACACCACCGGCCGGCGATGGTGATCTCCGGCCATGTTCACCAGTCGCCCTTCATCAAGGACGGGTCGTGGTTCGATCGCGTGGGTGAGACCTGGGTCTTCAACACCGGGCGGCAGCCTGGACGGCCCCCGACCTACATCGTGATCGACACCGACGCCGAGCAGGCGTTCTGGCTGGCGGCGGGGCAAGCCGAGTGGATCGATCTCGCCAGCCCGCTGCAGCGGCCGGCGCAGCCGGTGACCGTGGCGCCGGAGTGGCTCAGAGCCGTGGATCGGATTCCAGATCCGTTCCTGGCGAGACCTGCTGCGGCGGCAGGTTGATCATGCTCTGCAGCACCTCGCCGACCATCGACAGATGCGTGCCGTGGCCGGCATATTGCCGCTTGAGATCGGCGAGATAGGTGTTGGCGACATTGAGACGCTGCGCCAGCATGCGCGCGATCCACAGCGTCGCCTCGGGATTTTCAGCCAGGAAACGCTGGGCATCGAGAATCTCGTAGATCCGGCACTCCGTCACGGCCCGCACGGTCGCCGTGTGCGGCTGCGCCAGCAAGAGCGACATCTCGCCGAACAGCGCGCCCGGCTCGGAGACGACGGCCACGGTCGCACCGGCCTTGATCACCTCCAGCCGCCCATCGAGCAGGATGTAGAGATGCCCGGTGCTGTGGCCTTCCTCGAGCAGCTCGGTGCCTGCGGCAATGCCGCGCTCTTGTCCGCCGGTGCAGTGGCGCAGGAAGTCGGTCATCGGCTCGTCCACGATGTTTTCGCCAAGCGCGAAGCTAACCGACAAGCAGCCGGTCGCCACGCAAAATCATTGTGGCACTTCGTAGCGGCTGCGGAAATGGGTTATGAACCGTCTCGAAAGCGGATGTCTGGCCACCCACGCGTCCATGCAACGTTGCGCGACAGGCCGCTCATCGAGCAGCGGCGCGATCGGCGAGGCGCACACACGTGCTTCTGGAGCGGATTGCCATCGGCCTGGAGAAACTGGGTATGCCGCAATGGCAGCACGGCTGGCTGGGAAAGACGATCCAGCGCATGCGCATGGTAGGCGGTGAGAGATTCGAACTCCCGACCCTCTCGGTGTAAACGAGATGCTCTAACCAGCTGAGCTAACCGCCCGTCGCGCAGCAGATCGGGCTTTGCCTCCGGTGTCCGGACCGCCCGCGCGCTGCGCCTCTTTACCCCCTGCCCGACCCGCAATCAACGCCGGAACCGCACGGCGGCCGTGAGAAAACGCTGCGACGGAGCCCTGAATGGGCTCGCCACAGAGCCGCTGACGTCGTCCGCCCCCTCAAACGAAAACGGCGCCCTCGCGGGCGCCGTTTCCTTGGATAGGTTCTGATCTCAGTGGGCGGTCAGGCCGCCGGCGGCTTCATCGCCATCGGCCTTCACGGGCACCTTGGTGTCCTCTTCCCAGACGATCGGCACCGGCTTGCGGACCAGGGCCCGGGCGACGACGTCGTCGAGACGAGAGACCGGGATGATCTCCATGCCGCCCTTGATCGCATCGGAAATCTCCGTGAGATCCTTGGCGTTGTCCTCGGGGATCAGCACCGTCTTGATGCCGCCGCGGGCCGCCGCCAGCAGCTTCTCCTTCAGACCGCCGATCGGCAGCACGCGACCACGCAAGGTGATCTCGCCGGTCATCGCGACGTCGTGACGGATCGGAATGCCCGTCATGACCGAGATGATCGCGGTCGCCATCGCAACGCCCGCCGACGGACCGTCCTTCGGGGTTGCCCCCTCCGGCACGTGGACGTGGATGTCGCGGCGGTCGAACATCGGCGGCTCGATGCCGTAGTTGATCGCCCGCGACCGGACGTAGGACGCCGCGGCCGAGATCGACTCCTTCATGACGTCGCGCAGATTGCCCGTCACCGTCATCTTGCCCTTGCCCGGCATCATGACGCCTTCGATGGTCAGCAGCTCGCCGCCGACATCGGTCCACGCCAGACCCGTGACGATACCGACCTGATCGTCCTGCTCGATCTCACCGAAGCGATACTTCGGCACACCCAAGAATTCCTCGACGGCCTTCTCGGTGACCTTCACCGACTTCTTCTTGGAGATCATGAGCTCCTTCACGGCCTTGCGGGCCAGTGTTGAAATCTCACGCTCCAGGTTACGCACGCCCGCCTCGCGGGTGTAGCGCCGGATCACGAGCAGCAGCGCATCGTCGTCGATCGACCATTCCTTCGAATCCAGGCCGTGCTTCGACAGCGCGGACGGGATCAGATGCTTGCGGGCGATCTCGACCTTCTCGGTCTCGGTGTAGCCCGCGATGCGGATGATCTCCATGCGGTCCATCAGCGGTCCGGGAATATTGAGCGTATTCGCGGTCGTGATGAACATCACGTTCGACAGGTCGTAGTCGACCTCCAGATAGTGATCGTTGAACGTCGTGTTCTGCTCGGGGTCCAGGACCTCCAGCAGCGCCGACGACGGGTCACCCCGGAAGTCCGAGCCCATCTTGTCGATCTCGTCCAAGAGGAACAGCGGGTTCGAGGTCTTGGCCTTGCGCATCGACTGGATGATCTTGCCGGGCATCGAGCCGATATAGGTCCGGCGATGACCGCGGATCTCGGCCTCGTCACGCACGCCGCCGAGCGACACACGAACGAATTCGCGGCCCGTGGCCTTCGCGATCGACTTGCCGAGCGAGGTCTTGCCGACGCCGGGAGGTCCGACCAGGCACAGGATCGGGCCGGTCAGCTTGTTGGCGCGCGACTGCACCGCCAGATACTCGACGATGCGGTCCTTGACCTTCTCCAGACCATAGTGATCCGCATCCAGGACCGCCTGCGCGGCCTCCAGATCCTTCTTCACCTTGGACTTCTTGTTCCACGGAATCGACAGCAGCCAATCCAGATAGTTGCGCACGACGGTCGCTTCCGCGGACATCGGCGACATCTGGCGCAGCTTCTTCAACTCGTGCTGAGCCTTCTCGCGCGCTTCCTTGGAGAGCTTGGTCTTGTTGATGCGCTCTTCCAGATCGGCGAGCTCGTCGCGGCCGTCCTCGTCGCCCAGCTCCTTCTGAATGGCCTTCATCTGCTCATTCAGGTAGTACTCGCGCTGGGTCTTCTCCATCTGGCGCTTGACGCGCGAGCGGATGCGCTTCTCGACCTGCAGCACCGAGATCTCGCTCTCCATCAGGCCCAGCACCTTCTCCAGGCGCGTGGTGACGGACAGCGTCTCCAGGATGCCCTGGCGATCGGCGATCTTGACGGCGAGATGCGAGGCAACCGTATCGGCCAGCTTGCCGAAATCGGTGATCGACTGAACGACGCCGACGACCTCGGCGGAGATCTTCTTGTTCAGCTTCACATAGCTCTCGAAATCCGACACGACGGAGCGCCCGAGGGCTTCCGCCTCGACCGACTTCGCATCGGTATCCTCGAGCGCGACCGCCGTGGCTTCGTAGTAGTCGGCGCGATCGGTGTACTTCTCGACGCGCGCGCGCTCCAGGCCTTCGACCAGCACCTTTACGGTGCCGTCGGGCAACTTCAGGAGTTGCAGCACGCTGGCGAGCGTCCCGGTCTCATAGATGGCGTCCGCAGCCGGATCATCGTCGGACGCATTCTTCTGCGTCGCCAGCATCACCAGCGCGTCGTTCTTCATCACCTCTTCGAGGGCGCGGATCGATTTCTCGCGGCCAACGAACAGCGGCACGATGTTGTGCGGAAAGACGACGATGTCACGGAGCGGCAGAACCGGATAAGCGTGGCTCTCGCCGTAAACGATGGTCGGCCGGGGTTTAGGGGTCGTCATGGCCTGTTCCTTTTGTTTTGCCCCCTTGCACGCAGCCCGCCATCGTGCGCAACCGCCACAAGGTGCGATCTGATCCGGATTTCACTGACGCGCGATGTCACCAGCCTATTCGGATCGTTCTGAGGCGAATCCCGGGATTGAGATTTGTGTCGCCACCGGACATTAGGTGGCTATCGACCCGGGGGGTGTCAAGTATCGGAAAACGCCCGCCAATTAAGGCTTTACGCGGCGGGATACTGAAACGCTGCGAAGCCGCGGACGGTAACGTCCGCGGCCACCGCAAAACCAGGAAACCGAGCTGTTATGTCTGCCGTACCAGCGCGATTACGCGCTGGCGCTGCTTTCGACCGCGCGATCGGAGCGATCGGCGTAGATGTAGAGCGGGCGGGCGGTGCCCTCGACCACCTCGCGTGAGATCACCACTTCCTCGACGCCTTCCAGGCCCGGCAGGTCGAACATAGTCTCGAGCAGGATGCTCTCCAGGATCGACCGCAGACCACGCGCGCCGGTCTTGCGCTCGATGGCCTTGCGGGCCACGGCACCCAGCGCCTCGTCGGCGAAAGTGAGCTCGATGTTCTCCATCTCGAACAGCCGCTGATACTGCTTCACCAGCGCGTTCTTGGGCTCGGTCAGGATCTTCTTCAGCGAGTTCTCGTCGAGATCCTCAAGCGTCGCCACGACCGGCAGACGGCCGACGAACTCGGGGATCAGGCCGTATTTCAGCAGATCCTCGGGCTCGACGTGACGGAAGATCTCGCCCGTACGGCGGTCTTCCGGCGCCAGAACCTGGGCCGCAAAACCGATCGAGGTCGACCGGCCGCGCGCCGAGATGATCTTCTCGAGGCCGGAGAACGCACCACCGCAGATGAACAGGATGTTGGTGGTGTCGACCTGCAGGAACTCCTGCTGCGGATGCTTGCGGCCGCCCTGCGGCGGAACCGATGCAACCGTGCCTTCCATGATCTTCAGCAGCGCCTGCTGGACGCCCTCGCCCGACACGTCGCGGGTGATCGACGGATTGTCCGACTTGCGACTGATCTTGTCGATCTCGTCGATGTAGACAATGCCACGCTGTGCGCGCTCGACATTGTAGTCGGCCGCCTGCAGCAGCTTCAGGATGATGTTTTCGACGTCCTCGCCGACATAGCCGGCCTCGGTCAGGGTCGTCGCATCGGCCATCGTGAACGGCACGTCCAGGATGCGGGCGAGCGTCTGCGCGAGCAGCGTCTTGCCCGAGCCGGTCGGACCGATCAGCAGGATGTTCGACTTCGCGAGCTCGACGTCCGAGTGCTTGGTCTGGTGGTTCAGCCGCTTGTAGTGATTGTGGACCGCGACCGACAGCACCTTCTTCGCATGGTTCTGACCGATCACGTAATCGTCGAGAACCTTGCAGATTTCCTTCGGCGTCGGAATGCCGTCACGCGACTTGACCAGCGAGGACTTGTTCTCCTCGCGGATGATGTCCATGCAGAGTTCGACGCACTCGTCGCAGATGAAGACGGTTGGACCTGCGATCAGTTTGCGGACTTCGTGCTGGCTCTTGCCGCAGAACGAGCAATAAAGCGTGTTCTTCGAGTCGCTCGTGCCGACCTTACTCATTCCTGTCTCCGTCCGCGGTTCGCTCTTGTCCGCTCGTTCGCTCCAATCCGGCACGGGCCGGACCAGCTTGGTGAAAGAGCAAATTTCGTACCAAAATTAAGACCTTGTTCTTCACCCGTCGTGCACCCACGACCTACGCGAATCCCCCACGATCCATAACTGGACACTCTAGCCAATCATGCTGTCATCCGACTATCAAGAATTCGCTAATCGGACCACAGACCCTAGACCGTGACATTACCGTGATTTTAGGGCTTGACAGGGTCATGGCCAGCGAAATCGACGGAACGTTGCGCGTATGCCACGCCTGTTCGGCGAGCGCACGACGAGGTTGCGGCCAAATATGGCCGCACCCGAATACCTTTAGCTGCATTGGGCCGGCTCGCGCCGGCCATGATGCGCAGAAAACAGCGCCTGGGCTTGAAACCTCAAACCCGCAGGCCTCACTTGGCCATCGGCGCTGGATCTTCCGGCCGCTTGTCGATCACCTTGTCGATCAGGCCAAACTCCGCAGCGGCTTCCGCGGTGAGGAATTTGTCGCGTTCCAGCGCATCCTCGATCGCCTTGTAGGACTGGCCGGTATGCTTCACATAGATCTCGTTGAGCCGCTTCTTCAAGCTCAGGATTTCCTGCGCGTGCAACATGATGTCGGTGGCCTGGCCCTGGAAGCCGCCCGAGGGCTGGTGAACCATGATGCGCGAATTCGGCAATGAGAAGCGCATGTCCTTGTGACCGGCGCACAGCAGCAGCGAGCCCATCGAAGCCGCCTGACCCGTGCACAGCGTCGACACCGCGGGACGAATGAACTGCATCGTGTCGTAGATCGCCAGACCCGACGTCACCACCCCGCCCGGCGAGTTGATGTACATCGCGATTTCCTTCTTCGGGTTCTCGGCCTCGAGGAACAGCAGCTGCGCGACGATCAGGGTCGCCATGCCGTCCTCGACCGGGCCGGTCACGAAGATGATGCGCTCCTTCAGGAGGCGCGAGAAGATATCGTAAGCGCGCTCACCGCGGTTGGTCTGTTCGACCACCATGGGCACAAGGTTCATATAGGTTTCGACGGGATCGCGCATGAATCACCCAAGGGTTGGACCAGCAGTTGAAGACGACCGGCCGCCGCAGGCAGGGGCTCACCAAAGGGAGCAACGACGACGGACAGAGGCCCGTGATGCAGAACTTCAAGACCGAGCCCACAGATATGGACCATTTTCCCGGTGACAAGACCGGACCAGCATGGCCTTCCGCGAGCGAGCCTTTGTGCTGTTCAAGCTGATTCCCCGCCGCTCGGCCAGCCGAGGAACCGGGCCGGCCGGCGCTTTCGCCGGTCAACCTTAATCGTCGGCTTATCGTGCCGGGCAGCGCCCCAGTGCGGCCCCGTCAGGCCGCACTGTCGTCACCATCAAGCCGCCTTGTCGTTCTCATCATCCTTGAAGAGCTCGTCCTTGGAGACCTTCTTCTCGGTGACATTGGCGAGCTCGAGGATGAAGTCGACGACCTTGTCCTCGTAGATCGGGGCCCGCAGCTGCGCGAGCGCCTGCGGGTTGCTGCGGTAGAAGTCCCAGACCTCCTTCTCGCGGCCCGGCATCGAGCGCGCGCGCTCGATCACGGCGCGGCTGACCTCGTCATCGGTCACGGTGATCTTGTTCTTCTCGCCGATCTCCGACAGCACGAGGCCGAGCCGCACGCGACGGTCGGCGATGGTGCGATACTCCTCCTTCGCCTTCTCCTCGGTGGTGTTCTCGTCGGCGAATGTCTTGCCGCTGGAGTCCATCTCGGCCTTCACCGAGTTCCACATCAGGTTGAACTCCTCGTCGATCAGCGAGGGCGGCGCATCGAATTTGTGCGTCTCGTCGAGGCGGTCGAGCAGCGCGCGCTTCACGCGCTGGCGGGTCGCCTGGTTGAACTCGCCGGCGAGGCGGTCGCGCATCAGCTGCTTCAGCTTGTCGAGCGATTCGAGACCCAGCGTCTTGGCGAACTCGTCGTCGACGACCTTCTCTTCGGGCGTTTCGATCGCGGTCGCGGTGGTCTCGAACTCGGCGTCCTTTCCGGCGAGATCGTTGTTCAGATAGTTTTTCGGGAACGCGACCTTGAGCGTCCGGGTCTCGCCGACGCCGATGCCGATCAGCTGATCCTCGAAGCCGGGGATGAAGGTGTTCGAGCCGATCACGACGTCGATGCCCTCGCCGGTGCCGCCGTCGAACGCCACGCCGTCGATCGTGCCCTTGAAGTTGACCTTCACGCGATCGCCGCTCTCAGCCTTGGCGCCCTCGGCCTTGGCCGCATAGCTGCGGTTGGCGTCCGCCAGACGCTTGATCGCCTCATCGACATCGGCATCGGTGATGTCGGCGACCGGCTTCTCGACCGAGAAGGTCTTGAAGTCGGCGAGCGTGATCGCCGGCACGACCTCGACGGCCACCGTGTAAGTGAGGTCCGACTGGCCGCTGAGGATCTTCTCGACCTCGGCCTCCTCGGTCGGCATGGTGACCTTCGGCTCGGTGGCGAGACGGAAGCCGCGCTCGGTGAAGATCTGCGTGTTGGTGTCGCGGATGGTCTGGTCGATGGTCTCGGCCATGACCGACTTGCCGTAGATCTTCTTCAGATGCGCCACCGGCACCTTGCCGGGGCGGAAGCCGTTGATGCGGACCTTGTCCTTCAGGTCGACCAGCTTCGCATCCGCCTTGGCGTCGAGATCGGCCGCGGGGACGCTGACCTGGAACTCGTGCTTCAAGCCTTCCGACAAGGTTTCTGTGACCTGCATGGCGTCAATCTTCTTCCGCTTCGGTTCGGACCATTGCGATCCGAACACACCTGATTCAATTGTGGACGACGCGCGGCCAGAGCCTTGCGCCGGTGGGATCGGCGACCCCGCCCTCCATCGCGGAGAACGGGCGCGCCGTGAAACTTGGGGCAAACGCCGGAGAAGCGCTTGGTGCGGGCGGAGGGACTCGAACCCCCACAACTTTCGTCACTGGAACCTAAATCCAGCGCGTCTACCAGTTCCGCCACGCCCGCGTGAACTGCATCGATAGCCCGGCCGCGATGCCGCGGGCGGCGCGGCTTATACCACGCGTGAAACCGTCCGCAGCAAAAAAATGGGCCTTCGACAGCGCCCGCGGCCGGCCGATCGGCCAAGCTCGCCGCACACATAAGGGAAAACAGCATGATGCGCATCCCCCTCAATCAACAATGTTTTGTCGCATGAGGCCGGCTCCCGAGCGGCTCAGCCGGCGGTCCCTGCTCGGCGGCTTTGCCGCAGCCCTGGCGGGCACGGTCCCGCGGTTCGCGACAGCAGCCGAGCGCCTGTCGGTCGCGCTGGAGGCGCGGACCGAATCTGTAGCGCTGAGCCCCGGCCGCGCCGCGTCCGAGGTCTGGCGGCTGACCGGAGCCGCCCCGGTGCTTCGGCTCCAGCGCGGCGCTGCACTCGATCTCGCTTTGACGAATGGACTGAAGATCCCGGCGGCGCTGTCCGGGCGTGGCCTCGCTCTGCCGACCCCTCTGGCCGTTCAGGCGCCGGTCGGTCCGGGCGGTCGCGCCACCATGCCGGCCCGGCTGGCGCGCGCCGGCACCGGACTGCTCGACCTGCGCCTGCTGGCCGACGGTGCCACGGCACCGATCCGGCCACTGGCTCTGATCGTCGATGAGGCCCCGGCGGCAAGCTTCGACCGTGACGAGGTTTTCCTGGTCGAGGACTTCCGGCTCAAGGCCGACGGCACCGCGATCGCGCCGGGCCTCGATCCCGGCGAGACCGAGCTCTTGTATACAGTCAACGGCCAGCTCCAGCCGGAGCTGGCGCTGCCCGCCCAGGCGCGGGTCAGGCTGAGGTTCATCAATGGCTGCCATCGCGCTGTCATCGCACTCAAAATCGCCGAGCTCGGCGCCGTCAGGGTGCTGGCCATCGACAGCCAGCCCGCCGAGCCGTTCCTGGCCCGCAATGGCGCCGTGGTGCTGCCGCCCGGCGGCCGCACCGACGTGGTCATCGACATGCCCCCGGCCAAGGCGCCGCTGCCGGTGCTGCTGCACGACGGCAGCGCGGCGCGCCCGGTGGCCCGCCTGCTGGTCTCGACCGAGCCGCCGCTGCGGGCCACCGCGCTGCCGCCACCAGCCCCTCTCCCGGCGTCCGGCCTGCCGGACCAGCTCGACCTGCGCGCAGCGATTCGTGCCGAGCTCGCGCTTGACGGTCCCGATTGGCGCCTGCCCGCCCAGTTCGCCACGACCATGGCGCCCGCCTTTCAGGCCAAGGCCGGCCGCGTCATCGTGCTGGCGCTCGCCAACAAGACGGCCGGCACCGCCGTGGTCCATCTGCACGGCCAGCCGTTCCGGCTGCTCGACCGGCTCGACGATGGCTGGAAGCCGTATTGGCTCGACACGCTGGCGCTGGAAGCCGGCCAGACCCAGCGCATCGCCTTCCTGGCCGAGCAATCCGGCCGGTTCCTGATCGAGAGCATGGCGACGAACTGGGCGGCGCCGCGCCGGTTGCGATGGTATGAGATCAGGTGAGGAAACCGACAGGGAGAACTCCCATGACCATTGCCGCCATCACCGGCGTCACCGCGCGAGCCGTGATCACGCCGATGAAGCGTCCGCTGCGCAACGCCTTCGGCGTCATCGACACCGGCCCTTTGGTGCTGATCGACGTCGCGACCGATCAGGGGGTTACGGGCCACTCTTATCTGTTTGCCTACACCAGGCTCGCGCTGAAGCCGCTGGTGCTCTTGGTCGAGGAGATCGGCCGCGAGCTCACCGGCAAGGCGCTGGTCCCGATCGATCTGATGAAGCTCATGGACGCAAAATTCCGGCTGCTCGGCTGGCAGGGCCTGGTCGGCATGGCGGTGTCCGGTCTCGACATGGCGTTCTGGGATGCGCTGGGTCAGATCGCCGGCAAGCCGGTGGTCGAACTGCTTGGCGGCGCTGCGCGGCCGATTCCCGCCTATGACAGCTATGGCGTGCTCGACGCCAAAGCCGACGCGCGCACCTTGCGCACGGCCTGCGACGAGCACGGCTTCCGCGCCATCAAGACCAAAGGCGGCCATGGCGACCTCGCCACCGACGCGGCGATGATCGAGGGCCTGCGCACGTTGCTCGGCCCCGACATCGCGCTGATGCTCGACTTCAACCAGTCGCTGGATCCCGCGGAAGCGACGCGCAGAATCACGCGCCTTGCGAATTACGATTTGACCTGGATCGAGGAGCCGGTGCCGCAGGAAAACCTGTCCGGTCACGCCCAGGTGCGCGAGCGCTCGGACATTCCGATCCAGGCCGGTGAGAACTGGTGGTTTCCGCGCGGCTTCGCCGAGGCGATCGCGGCCGGCGCCTCCGACTTCATCATGCCCGATCTGATGAAGGTCGGCGGCATCACCGGCTGGCTCAATGTCGCAGGCCAGGCCGACGCGGCTTCGATCCCGATGTCCAGCCACATCCTGCCCGAGGCCAGCGCGCATGTGCTGGCGGTGACGCCGACGGCGCACTTCCTGGAGGTGCTCGACTTCGCCGGCACCATCCTCGCCGAGCCGCTGCAGGTGATCGACGGCAAGGTAACCGCGCGGGGGCCCGGATTGGGGCTCGCCTGGAACGAGCCCGCGGTCGCGAAATATCAGATGCAGTGAGCCGTCACGCTCGTGTCCAGCGATAGAGCGCGTCAGGCTCGCGCTCTTCATTGCGGGCGCCGTCGGTCTCTTCGACCAGCACGAAGCCGTGCCGCTCATAGAAGCGGCGCGCAGCCAGGTTGCGCTGAAACGTCCAGAGCTGCAGGCGATCGCCGGTGGTCTTGGCGAGATCGAGCAGCGCGCTGCCGACGCCTCGCCCTTGTGCCCCCGGATGCACGTAGAGCTGGTCGATCCATTCGTTGCGCAACGCGATGAACCCGGCCAATGCGTCGCGCTGGAAAGCGCCCCACAACGCGCAGTCTCGAAACACGCGCTCGCGATAGAACCAGCGATCTTCGTCGGGGGTATGCAAGCCGGCGAGCCAGGGCAAGGCTGCGTCGAATGCGGCACGATGGACGGCTGCGCCCATGTCCGACATTGCAAGCTGCCGGACGATGTTCGCCATGCTCAATACTCGACGCCCAACCGGTCATAGAGGCGCCGGAACACCGCCGGCAATGTCTCGGTCAGGTCCTCGGCGATCAGCCCCGGCCCCGCCTCGGCGCCGGCCTCGCCATGCATCCAGACGCCGATACAGGCGGCCTCGAAGGCCGGCACGCCCTGGGCCAGGAGGCCGGCGATGATGCCGGCGAGCACGTCGCCGGCCCCGGCGGTCGCGAGCCAGGGCGGTGCGTTGGCCGCAATCGCGGCGCGGCCATCCGGCGCGGCGACCGTGGTGTCGGCCCCCTTCAGCAGCACCACCGCGCCGCAGCGCGCGGCGGCGGCGCGCACGCGCTCCAGCTTGGAGCGGCCGGGATGCTTGTTGCTGAGGTCGGAGAACAGCCGCGGAAATTCACCCTCATGCGGGGTCAGCACGATCTGCGCCGCGGGCGTGGCCCTGATCTGCTCGAACAGCCGCTCCGGGGCGTCGGCAAAGCTCGTCAGCGCATCGGCATCCAGCACGAGATGGCGCTGCGCCGTGAGCGCCGTGAACACGACATCGCGCGTGCGCTCGTTGACTCCCGTGCCCGGCCCGATGATGCAGGTGTTGTAGCGCCTGTCGCCGAGCAGCTCGGCGAATTCGAGGACGGTGTCGGCGGCGCGCACCATGACAGCCGTCAGCGCCGCCGCATTGACCGCGAGCGCGTCTCGCGGCGAGGCCAGCGTCACCAGGCCGGCGCCGGCGCGCAGCGCCGCCCGCGCCGCCATCCGCGCGGCCCCGGTCGCGGCGACGTCGCCAGACATCGCCAGCACGTGCCCGCGCGCATATTTGTGGCCATCGATGCGCGGCACGGGAAAGTGGCCGTGCCAAAGCTCGGGATCGTTCTCGAAGGCCTGCGGCTTGATTTCATCGAGCACCTGCGGCGCGATGCCGATGTCGGCGAGCCGGACATGGCCGCAATGCTGGCGGCCGGGAAGCAGAAGATGCGCCGGCTTCTTCCGGAAGAAGGTCACGGTCTCGGTCGCCTTGACGGCGATCCCCATCACCGCCCCCGTGGTGCCGTTGATGCCGCTTGGCAGATCGACCGCGAGCACCGGCGCGCCATTGGCGTTGATCGCGGCGATGACATCGTGGGGATCGCCGGCCACCGGACGGCTGAGGCCAGCGCCGAACAGCGCGTCGATAATCAAAGCCGGCTTGCCGATCGCCTGCGGCGTGAACGGCAGCACCGGAAATTTCCAGCCTCTGGCGGCGGAGGCCGCGTCGCCCTGGAGCGCATCGCGCTCGCACATCAGCACCACCGACACCTCGCGGCCCTGCGCCGCGAGCTCCGCAGCTGCGACGAAACCATCGCCGCCATTGTTCCCGGGGCCGCAGACCACCAGGATCGGGCCGGTCTCCACCAGGTCCATGGCGGCATCGGCCACCGCCTGGCCGGCGCTCAGCATCAGCGAAAACCCCGGCGTCCCGGCGGCAATCGTCAGCCGGTCGGCCCGCTCCATTTCGCTCGTGGTCAAAACTTCCATCAATTCGCTCTTGTCCCCCGCAGCGGCCGCCGGGCGGCTGCGATATCCGTTCATTTGCCTGCGGCCGCAGCAGCGCCCTCGCCGCGATCGCCGTCCGCCCACCCTATTGCCGCGCCTGTCCGCAACTTCCAAGCGCGCATCGGAGACTGAAAAGCCGCGTGAAATCGCGGCACAGCCGCCTTTTCCCTGGGCATTCTGACCAGCCTGCGGATGCCACCGCCCCGCATGCACAACGTTTGATCTATTTGCCTAATCTCCAGGCTCCGGTATTCTAGGCTTTCCCAGCGGGAATCGTCGGGCAATCGCAAAATGCCTGATTAACGGCTTGATTCAGGCCCGTTAACGACTTGGCATAGACCCTGCTTTTGTAGAGCCACTTCGGCACGGGGCAAGACGGGCTGTCAATGACCGGGCCTCCGCCGGAGAGCGTCGGGCCCGGTAACGAAGTGATCGAACAACGTGCGCGTCAGCGCAGCCTGACGATGACCCTTATGTTTCTTAATGCGGAATGCCCGGGAGGCGCTCAGTGAAGAAGATCGAAGCCATCATCAAGCCGTTCAAGCTCGACGAGGTGAAGGAGGCGCTTCAGGAGGTCGGACTTCAGGGCATTACCGTGACTGAAGCCAAGGGGTTCGGCCGGCAGAAGGGCCATGCCGAACTGTATCGGGGCGCCGAATACATCGTCGATTTCCTGCCCAAGGTGAAGATCGAGATCGTGATCGGCGACGATCTGGTCGAGCGCGCGATCGAGGCGATCCGCCGCGCCGCCCAGACCGGCCGCATCGGCGACGGCAAGATCTTCGTGTCCAATATCGAGGAGGCCATCCGCATCCGAACCGGAGAATCCGGGCTGGATGCCATCTGATCCTCTGCGGGAGGCTTGGAACGGCATCCCCGCCCCAAGCCTCCGACAGAGAAGATATGCTGCGCATGCAGCGGTGACGGCAGCCCAGGCGTCCTCTGCGAGGCGCTTGCAGGCGGCCCTTTTGGCGTTTTCCGATATTGTCTTGGCCCCCGCGCGAGGCTAATGGAGCATGACCCGCGGACGCCGTCCCGCGCCGGGCCGTGACGTTTCAGCCAAGAGGGGTATTCATGAAGACCGCCAAGGACGTCTTGAAAGCAATCAAAGACAACGACGTCAAATATGTCGACCTCCGCTTCACCGATCCGCGGGGCAAGTGGCAGCACGTCACCTTCGACGTCAGCATGATCGACGAGGACATTTTTGCTGAAGGCACGATGTTCGACGGCTCCTCGATCGCCGGCTGGAAGGCGATCAACGAGTCGGACATGTGCCTGATGCCCGACCCGGTGACGGCCACGATCGATCCGTTCTTCGCCGAAACCACCATGATCATCACCTGCGACGTGCTTGAGCCGACCACCGGCGAGCCGTACAACCGCGACCCCCGCGGCATCGCCAAGAAGGCCGAGGCGATGGTGAAGTCGATGGGCGTGGGCGACACCGTGTTCGTCGGCCCCGAAGCCGAGTTCTTCGTGTTCGATGACGTGCGCTACAGCTCGTCGCCCTACAACACCGGCTTCCGCCTCGACTCCTCGGAGCTGCCGACCAACTCCGACACCGAATATGAGGGCGGCAATCTCGGCCACCGCATCCGCACCAAGGCCGGCTACTTCCCGGTGCCGCCGCAGGACTCGGTGCAGGACATGCGCTCGGAGATGCTGGGTGCGATGGCCCGCATGGGCGTCAAGGTCGAGAAGCACCACCACGAGGTCGCCTCGGCCCAGCACGAGCTCGGCATGAAGTTCGACACGCTGACCCTGATGGCCGACCAGATGCAGATCTACAAATACTGCATCCACCAGGTCGCGCACATCTACGGCAAGACCGCCACCTTCATGCCGAAGCCGGTCTATGGCGACAACGGCTCGGGCATGCACGTCCACCAGTCGATCTGGAAGGACGGCAAGCCGGTGTTCGCGGGCAACAAGTACTCCGACCTGTCGGAGACCTGCCTGTCCTACATCGCCGGCATCATCAAGCACGCCAAGGCCATCAACGCCTTCACCAACCCGTCGACCAACTCCTACAAGCGTCTGGTCCCGGGCTATGAGGCGCCGGTGCTGCTCGCCTACTCCGCGCGCAACCGCTCGGCCTCGTGCCGCATCCCCTACACGTCCTCGCCGAAGGCCAAGCGCGTCGAGGTCCGCTTCCCCGATCCGCTCGCCAACCCCTATCTCGGCTTCGCTGCGATGCTGATGGCCGGCCTCGACGGCGTGAAGAACAAGCTCGATCCGGGCCCGGCGATGGACAAGGACCTCTACGACCTGCCGAAGGAAGAGCTGAAGCAGATCCCGACCGTCTGCGGCTCGCTCCGTGAGGCGCTCGAGAATCTCGACAAGGACCGCGCCTTCCTGAAGGCCGGCGGCGTGTTCGACGACGACTTCATCGACAGCTACATCGCGCTGAAGATGACCGAGGTCGAGCGCTTCGAAATGACCCCGCACCCGGTCGAGTTCGACATGTACTACTCGGGCTGAGCGCCCGATAAGATCGGCGGATCACGAAGGCGCCCCTCGCGGGGCGCCTTTTGTTTGGTGGCGCACGTTACTTGGCGCAGTGAGATCAGGGGCCTCGTCCTTCGAGACGCCGCGCTCCCTTGGGATCAGCGCGCGAGAGCAACCGACAAACAATCGTGCGCTGTCTGGAACCATGAGGCCCGTCTGCCGACCCGGTCTCGATCGCTATCTCTCGGGAAAGTGCACGACAACCTGCTCGACAACGGGTGCCCATTCTCGTGCCTTCGCATCACCGGACGAAATCCGGTCGCCTGCAGGCGCGCCCATCTCGCTGCCCTTGCCGAATCGAACCGCAATCCGGCAGCCCCCGGGCAGAGGACGGTCCAGCGCGCCGCCCTTCCAGTCGACGACGAAGCCGCCGCCATCAGTGAAGAACTCGCGGATCAGAAACGGCCGGCCGTTGATCTTCTGCACCTCGGCCAGGGTGGAGCCGAGCGTCACGCCGGCAACGTTCCAGTGACTGGTCTTGGCGTCGATCAAGGTGAGGCGCGACACCCGCTGCATCGTCTCGTCGGTAAAGCCGATCTCGATGCGCCAGTCCGGCGATTTCGGCGACAGCACGACGCCCGGATAGGTGATATCCTCCACCCCGGTGTACAGTTGGTCGTCAATCACCGCGTCCTGGCCGTAGCGCTGCATCAGGCTCCTGGCGGAGTATGAGACCGACACCGGCGAAGTGCAGGTGATCAGCCCATCGGCTGGCGGCGTGATCTGCGCCGATGCCGGCGAGGCGAGAAGCATTAACAACAAGAGCGTTCGGCGCATGCTGATCCCGGTCAGGCTTGCGACAATAATGCCATCACTTCGCGGCGAAATTGACGCCGATCTCGGTGACGACAGGCGCGAATTTCAGCAGCGCCGGATTGTCGGACGACACCTTCACACCATCCCCTGACAGCGCCCGCGGCGCGTCCTTGTCCTTGCCGAAGCGCAGCGTGATCGAGCAGCCGCCCGGCAGCCTGCGCCCGAGCGCGCCATTCTTGAGGTCGGTGACGAAGCCGCCATAGTCCCAGCCGAAGCCGCTCACGACGAACGGCTTGCCGTTGGCCTTCTGGACCGCCGCGAGGCTGGCGCCGATACTGATGCCGGCCACGGTCCAGCGGCTGCTCTTGGCGCTGTCGCGCAAGGTCAGCGCGGACACCGTTGCCGTCTTGTCCTCGATGAAGGCGACTTCGATGCGCCGGTCCATCGCCCGCGGAAACAGCACGAGGCCCTGATAGGTCTCGCCCTCGGCGCCCGGCAGATCCTGCACGACCGCCTCGGCGCCATAGCGCTGTTGGAGGCTTTTCGCGGTGTCGGTGGCCGCCACTGGGAGCGTGCAGGTGATCGGTCCCTCGCTCGGCGGGGCGGTCTGCGCCTGGGCGGAAGAAGCCATCAGCAAACCTGCTGTGATCAGGAGGTGGCGCATCCGGGACCCTTGCTCCGCGACATCATAAGGTAGCCTTTGAGCTTGGTCTGGCCCGCGCTAAGCCCGGTTCACGTCCGACATCAAGCCGCGAGATGCCGCTTCCTCACCGCCGAGCCGAACGCCTCGAACAGCTTGCGGTTGATCGGGTTCTTCTGCGGGTCGTATTCGGCGTGCCACTGCACGCCCAGCGCAAAGTTCGGCGCGTCGGCGATGCGGATGGCCTCGATGGTGCCGTCCTCCGCGATGCCCTCGATGACGACGCGATCGCCGGGCTCGAGAATGCCCTGGCCATGCAGCGAATTCACCTTGATGCTGTCGCAGCCGAGAATGGTTGCGAAGGCGCCGCCCGGCGTCAGCCTGACCTCGTGCCGGTCGGCGAACACGACCGTCGGATCGGGATGGATCTCGCCATTCTCCAGCCGGGGCATGCGATGGTTCATGCGGCCGGGGATCTCGCGGATCTCCGGATGCAGCGTGCCGCCGAAGGCGACGTTCATTTCCTGCAGGCCGCGGCAGATGCCGAACAGCGGAATGCCTCTGGCGACGCAGGCCTCCGACAACTGCAGGGCAACCTCGTCGCGGTGAATATCGTAGGGCTCGTGCTTGAGGCTGGGCTCGGTGTTGAACCGCGTCGGATGCACGTTGGCGCGGGCGCCGGTCAGCACCACGCCATCGACGATGTCGAGCAGCGCCGCGATGTCGGTAATCTCGGGAACACCGGCGAACATCAGCGGCAGCGCGCCCGCGACCTCAGCCACGGCGCTCAGATTGCGTTCGCCCACCATCTGCACGGTGAACCTGTTCTCGACGCGGTGGCTGTTGCCGATCACGCCGACGACCGGACGTTTCATAGCCCTCGTTTCCGTTTCTCTCCCGCGCGAAGCATAAGTCATGCCTCTGAAAAATCATGCCCGCGTCGCCGGGCCGGATCAACCTATGACCGCGCGGGTCCCCAATGCCAATTCCGGACAACCCCGCAGCTGGCTCGCCTGCAAAGATCCGCCAACCCTATGCTTGATCCGGCGGCGGTTTTCGCCAATGTGTGGAGGCCGATCAGCATAAAGGACCCCTCATGACCGCCCCCGCCGACCCGCGCCTCGAGGCCCGCAGCGACCTGGCCTGGGCCATCACCGTCGGCGGCATCGGGGTGATCCTGTTCGCGGCGACACTCGCCTTCAGCTGGTATTACGCTGCCGCGTTGTTTCTGCTGTTCTCGGGCATGCTGCTCGGCGTCGCGCTCAATGCGATGACCAGCCTGCTCGGCCGCGTGCTGCCGTGGCCGCATCCGCTGCGTCTCGCCCTGGTGTGTCTCACGCTTGCAGCGCTGCTCGTCGGCATCGTGTTCCTCGGCGGTACCACCATCGCCGACCAGGCCAAGGTGCTCAGCGACACCATCAAGTCGCAGCTCGGCAACATCAAGGGCTTCCTCGACCGCAACGGTATCGACACCAGCTTCTTCGATTTCAGCGCGGCAACCCAGGCCACCTCCGCCCCCGATGGCGGCTCGACCACACCGACCCAGGCACCGTCTCACAGCCTGCCGGGCGGCCTGCCCTCGCCGAGTGCGCTGGCTTCCTCGGGCGGGGCCATCGTCAGCCAGACCTTCAAGCTGCTGCTGGGCACCGTCAGCGCCGTCGGCAACTTCTTCATTGTCCTGTTCCTCGGCCTGGCTTTCGCGGCGCAGCCCGCGGTCTATCGCAGCGGGCTCCTGTTCCTGGCGCCGGCGAAGTACCGCGACCAGGCCACCGTGATCATCGACCGCATCAGCTACACGCTGGAGCGATGGCTGATCGCCCAGATCACCACGATGTTCGCGGTGTTCTTGGTCACCTGGATCGGGCTTGCCGTCATCGGCGTGCAGAGTTCGTTCATCCTCGGCATCCAGGCCGGCCTGCTCGCCTTTATTCCGACCGTCGGCGCCATCATCGCCGGGGTCATCGTGGTGCTGGCGAGCCTCGCCTCGGGCTGGGTTGCGGCGGTCTCCGCTTTTGTGCTGTTCCTCGGCGTGCACGCGATGGAGAGCTACGTGCTGACGCCCTTGATCCAGCGTCAGGCGCTCGACATCCCCCCAGCGACGCTGTTCGCCTTCCAGATCCTGCTCGGCATCGTGTTCGGCGTCTGGGGACTGACCCTGGCGCTGCCGCTGATGGCGATCGCCAAGGTGATGATCGACTATTTCAAGAGCGACCGCAGCACCGAAGACGCAGCGGCTGCGATCTGAAGCGCTCCCGCCGTCGGCGCGTCAGCCGACCGGCATCGCGGTCTCGACGAGCTTGGCCCAATAGCTGATCCCGTGCGGGATCACGTCGTCGTTGAAGTCGTATTCGGGGTGATGCACGCCGGCCCCGTCGCCGATGCCCATGAACACGAACGCGCCGGGCCGCGCCTGCAGCATATAGGCGAAATCCTCGCCGCCGAGCCGGGGCGGCATGTCGGTCTTGACCTGATCCGGCCCGACCACGTCGCGCGCCACCCTCGCCGCGAATGCGGTCTGCTCCGCGTGGTTGACGACGACCGGATAGCCCCATTCGTAGTCGATCTCGACCTCGACGCCCATGCCGCTCGCCATCGCCGTCACGAGATCCTTGAACCGCTTGTCCATCAAACGCCGGACCTCCTCGTCGAGCGTGCGCACGGTGCCGCCGATGATCGCGGTCTGCGGAATGATGTTGTCGGCCGACGTGCCCGCATGGAAGCGCGTGATCGACAGCACCGCGCTCTCGACCGGATCGACGTTGCGCGCCACGATGGTCTGCAGCGCGGTCACGATCTGCGCGCCCGCGATGATCGGATCGACGCATTTGTTCGGGCGCGCGGCATGACCGCCGAGCCCCTTCAGCCGCACCTCGAAAGTGTCGGCCGCCGCCATGACGGCGCCGACCCGCGTCGAAACGGCGCCGAGCGGCAGGCCCGGCGCGTTGTGCAGGCCGTAGACCTCCTCGATGCCGAAGCGCTCCATCAGGCCGTCATCGACCATGGCGCGGCCGCCGGCGCCGCCCTCCTCCGCCGGCTGGAAGATCACGACCGCGGTGCCCGCGAAATTGCGCGTCTCGGCAAGATAGCGCGCTGCGCCCAGCAGCATTGCGGTGTGGCCGTCATGACCGCAGGCATGCATCCGGCCGGGGATGGTCGATTTGTGCGGAATGTCGCTGACTTCCTGCAGCGGCAGCGCGTCCATGTCGGCGCGCAGACCGATCACGCGCGGTGACGGCTCGCGACCTCTGATGACGCCGACCACGCCGGTGCGGCCGATGCCCGTCACGACCTCATCGACGCCGAACGACGTCAACAGTTCGGCGACGCGCGCCGCCGTCCGGTGGACCTCGTAGAGCAGCTCGGGATGCTGGTGGAAATCGCGCCGCCAGACCTTGGCGTCCTCCGCCAGCTCGGCGGCGCGGTTGATGATCGGCATGTTACGGAGTTCCGAATCATGAGGAGAGGCACGTCAGGGACAACGCGCATTGCATCTCATTGCATGTCGGCCGACCGCAAAACACAAGCGCCATTCGCTCATGCGTTGCTGCGCCGACTGCATTGCAGTCAGGTTCGCAGCTCGTCCAGCTCGCGGGCGAGATTGGCCCGCGCCTTCTCATCGAGCGCCGCGGCGAAGCCGGGGTCGGGATAGATCACCGGCCGGCTCACAAACCGCTCCAGCACAGCCGCGCGCCCGGCGCGATAGACCTCGTCCGGCACATGGGCATATTCGCGCCGGATCGCGCGCGCATAGGCATCGTAAGTGACGTCGTCGGCGGCGAGAATGGCGAGATCGATCGAGACCAGCAATGCGCCGCGCCGGTCGCCCGGCGCGACATCATGCGTCCGGGTCAGCCGGATCAGGCGGCCGACCTCGTCGCGCAGCTCCGGCGCGACATGGCGCTCGGCGAGAACAGCGCTCTGCTCCTCATTGTCGGCGCGCGTGGGATCATAGACGACGTCGTGCCACCAGATCGCCGCGGTCAGGATCTCCCGATCGCCGGCGCTGAGGCCGGCGACGCCCGCCAGCCATGTCAGGCAGTCCTGAACATGGCGCAGATCGTGATAGTGGCGGCCCGGCGCGGAATAGGCCGCGACCAGATCGTCATGGGTCATGCCGCGCTCCGTCACAGCGCCTGTCCGGGTGCGCCTCAGCCCGCCGAGGTCAGCACCGTCTCGGTGTGCTCGACATCCGGCGGCGCGGCGAAATACGGCCCGACAAGGCCGCGCCACTCGGTGAAGTTCTCCGAGCCGCGAAAATCCACCGTGTGGTTCTCGAGCGTCTCCCACTTCACCATCAGCCGGTAGCGCTGCGGCTTCTCGATCGATTTGTGCAGCTCGAAGCCATGGAAGCCCTTGGAGCGGCCGAAGGCGGCGCGCGCCTTGGCGACCGCTGCCTCGAAATCCTTCTCGCTGCCCGGCTTGATGTCGATCTGGGCGATTTCCGTGATCATGGTCTGGCGGCCTCCCCTCATTGTCGGTCGAGACCGTGTCTAGCCCAGACCGATGGCGAGAGAAAGCTGCGCGGCGGTCAGCTCGACACCACCGCCTGCCCCGGCTGCACCGGTGGCGCTCCGGCCGCGGCGGCGGCCCGCTGACGCCGGTAGCGCTCCAGCGACAGCGGCAATTCGGACGCCGCCTCGACGCGGTTGCGGCCCGACCGCTTGGCCTTGTAGAGCGCGGTGTCGGCGGCCGCGAGCAGCACGTCGAGCTCGGTTCCCGCCGGGCCGCCGGCGACGCCGATGCTCACGGTGGTGTCGACCGGCTTCTCCTCGCAGACCACGCCGGACGCCGCGAACGCCTCGCGGACGCGCTCGGCGGCGACCATCGCCTCCTCGATCGAACAGGGCAGCAGCGCTGCGAACTCCTCGCCGCCGATCCGCCCAGAGAGATCGGTGAGACGCAGATTGTTGACCACGACATCCGCGAACAGCTTCAGCACCGTGTCGCCTTCGGCGTGGCCGAACCGGTCATTGATGGATTTGAAATGATCGATGTCGAAGATCAGCACGCTGACCGGCCGCTGCTCGCGCGCCTCGCGGGCAATCAGCTGCGCGCAGGCGTCCGCAAAGCCGCGACGATTGAGCAGGCCGGTGAGCGGGTCGGTTGTGGCGGCGCGCTTATGCGCACTGACGATGCGCTCCGACACCAGCATGAAGATCACGAACACCGTGCCGACCGCATACAGCACCAGCTCGATCGAGAAGATCGTCACCCAGGCGGCCGCGAAGGCACCATCGGCGTCGCGCAGCATGTTGCCGAGCAGGATCGGCAGCATCAGCACGAAGCCATGCATCGCCGGCACGATCAGCGCCGGCCAGCGCCGATGCAGCGTGCGCCGCCGCTCCTGCCAGAGCTCGGCCGCCGTCAGCATGGCGTAGATCACGACGATGGCGGCGCCGATGGTCAGGCGGAGCGACTGTGCGGCCGGGTCGAGCAGCATGCCGCTCGTGATCCACACCAGCGCGCCGAGCACCAGGCCGATCACGCTCGGCGGCTTGCCGTGGAAGACGCGCGCGGCGTTCCAGACCATCGCGGTTGCGACCAGCCCGATCGCGCTGAGAAACAGCGACACCACCACGCCATAGACCTCGCCGACCAAGGTCCACAGCGCGATAGCGACCGCGCCGAGAATATAGGCCGCGCCCCACCAGCGCAGTGCCGGCGTGTTCTCCTGCCGTCCGAAGTGCAGCAACATCGCGCCAAGCAGCGCCGCGACCATAGTCGCTACGATGTCGAGCGTCATGCTGTCGAGCGCCATGCGTCACCTCGGTTGCTGCGGCAGCGCGGGAACTCAGGGTTAGCGCGGCCTTATCGCGATCAACCTAGCGTGCGGTCTGTTCGGAAGACGTTTGCGTGGGATGCCAAGTTTTCTGGAAAAGCGCGCCGCAACTCGCCAGCAATTGCTGCGCAAAAAATCGGCAAAAAGAATTCAAAAGCAAACCGGAGGCCGGAGGGGCCGCTCGCTTCAATTGCAGGCTGCGCAGGCGCATCGATCGTTAGTTGCTGAAACCGCCGAGAGGTTCGCTGATTTCGGGTGATTGCCGCGACAACTCATCGAAACGATAAGAAACCTTCTCAAATTTGAGATCATGTCTCCCTAACACGTCCCGGCCGCGGCACCGTGCGCGGCTGAATTGGGGACGACCATGTCTTTCGAAGACGATACATCAAACGACAAGCAGGCCACAGGGGGTCATTCGTCGCAGCCGTCGACCGGCGCGGAGCCGACCCGCGTGGACCGCCGCACGCTGTTGCGCAACGCCATGGGCGCCTCGGCGCTCGGCCTCGGCGCCAGCATGCTGCCGCGCGAGGCGCATGCGCACTGGCATTGGCGCATGCATCATCACCATCATCATGTCACGACCAGCTTCGCGCTCGCCGTCCTGCCCGACACGCAATTCTATTCCCGCTACGCGACCTCGGAAGAAGGCCAGGCCTATCAGCGCCAATATGGCAGCACGCCCTACCCGGCGCAGACGCAGTTCATCGTCGACAACGCCGCCAAATATCATATTCCGTTCACCATCCATCTCGGCGACGTCGTCGATCAGTCCAAGCATCCGCAGCAATGGGCGGTCGCCGATGCGGCGATGAAGGTGCTGGAGAATGCCGGCCGGCCCTATTCGGTGCTCGCCGGCAATCATGACGTGTTGTCGGCGCTGGAGTTCGAGAGCGCGGCCAGCCAGAGCTCGGGCACCGACGCACAGCGCGGTTCGTCCGAGCCGTATCTGACTTGGTTTCCAACCAGCCGCGCCGCCAAGCAGCGCACCTTCCTGGAGCGGCATCCGAGCGGCTGGCACGAGGCACATGTGTTCCACGCCTGCGGCGTCAGCTTCATGGTGCTGTCGCTGTCATGGCGCGCCTCCGACGATGCGATCGCCTGGGCGCACAGCATGATCGCGCGCTATCCGATGCTGCCGGTCATCCTCGCCAACCACCAGCTGCTGAACATCGCCAATGATGGTGTGAGCCCGCTCGAAGTCGCCTATGGCCAGTATCTCTGGGACAAGCTGATCCGTCACAATGACCAGATCTTCATGACGCTCAACGGCCACTATCATGGCGGCGCGCTGCTGACGAAGATCAACGACTTCCATAATCCGGTGCACGAGATGGTCGTCGACTACCAGATGGCCTATCAGGGCGGCAACGGCCTGATGCGGCTGTACGAGTTCGACTTCACCCGCAACAAGATCGACGTCGCCTCGTTCTCGCCTTGGGTGGTCGAGAAGCCGAAGGACAGCCTCAAGCAGTTCGACCGCGCCTGGCTGACCGAGCCGAACCACGAATTCTCGATCGACATCGACTTCCAGCGCCGCTTCTCGCGCTTCACCCATTTCTGCCATCTGCCGGCCTTCGCCGGCACGCCGATCCTGCCGCGGGTCAAGCAGGATCTCTATGCCAACTACACCGAACAGCCCGAGCCGGTGGTGGTGCCGCCGACCAGCGAGCAGGACTATCCGCTGATCGCCGAGACCGTCGCGCATTGGCGGATCACGTCGTCGGCCATCGGCAAGGCTGTGGCCGCAGGCACAGCGCTTGCGGATCTCACCGCCGCCAATCCAATGCAGCGCGCCGCGCTCGCTGGCGCCGCCCAGGTCGCCGACGTGGCGTTCACCGCCGACAAGCACCGGCTGTCGTCGGCGCCGGGCAGCGTGCAGTTCCTCAACACCACCCACCAGGGCCCCGGCCGCTTCAGCTGGTTCACGACCGCGGCGAACGCCCCGATCAATGCCGCGACCTTCGCCAACGGCTATACGATCGAGACCTTCATCAAGATCGATCCGAACTGGAAGGCGGCCGACCACGCCTGGTGCAACATCCTCACCCGCTTCGGCAATCGCGGCTGGCTGCCGGGCTATGCCGGCGGTGATCCGGAATCGCCGCCGATCCTGTTCGCGATCTCCAACCTGCGCGAGGTGCAGTGGGAGATCGTGCCGTCGAGCTCGACCAAGCAGCCGCAGACCGACTGGTCCGGCGAGATCATGCTCAACACCTGGTATCACCTCGCCATCGTCAACGACCCCAAGGACAATTCGACGGTGCTGTATATCGAGGGCGCGCCGGTGGTGCGCAGCGTGATCGGCGGCAACGGCATCGCCAGCGTTGCGGCGTCGCAGCCCTGGGCCCTCGGCTGCGGCTGGTGGGACCGCGCGCCGTCGGACGGCTTCCTCGGCAGCATCGGCGAGGTCCGCGTGGTGTCGAAGCCGCTGGCGCCGAACCAGTGGCTGACGGCGCGCCGCGCCAGCGCCTGATCGACAACACACCGACAAACAAAACGGGCGCCCGCGAGGGCGCCCGTTCGTATTGGAGACCAGAGGATCCGGCCGCAGCCGGGTCCTGGAGATCAGCGCTTCGAGAACTGGAAGGAGCGGCGGGCCTTGGCCTTGCCGTACTTCTTACGCTCGACGACGCGCGAGTCGCGGGTCAGGAAGCCGCCCTTCTTGAGGACGCCGCGCAGCTCCGGCTCGAAATTGGTCAGCGCCTTGGACAGGCCGTGACGGACCGCGCCGGCCTGGCCGGACAGACCGCCACCGGCGACCGTGCAGATCACGTCGTACTGGCCGTTGCGCGCCGCGGCGACCAGCGGCTGCTGGATCATCATCCGCAGCACGGGGCGAGCGAAGTAGACCTCGATGTCGCGGGTGTTGACGGTGACCTTGCCGGAGCCCGGCTTGATCCAGACGCGGGCGACCGCGTCCTTGCGCTTGCCGGTGGCATAGGCGCGGCCAAACTTGTCGACCTTCTTCTCATACTTCGGAGCGTCCGGAGCGGTGACCGCGCCCTTGAGCTGCGACAGCTGATCGAGAGACTGGATGCTTTCGGCCATCTTATGCGGCCCTCGTGTTCTTGCGGTTCAACTTCGCGATGTCGATCTTCTCGGGGTTCTGCGCCTCGTGCGGATGATCAGGTCCGCCATAGACACGCAGATTGCCCATCTGCACGCGGCCGAGCGGGCCACGCGGGATCATGCGCTCGACGGCCTTCTCGAGCACGCGCTCCGGGAAGCGGCCCTCGAGGATCTGGCGCGCGGTGCGCTCCTTGACGTGACCGACGAAGCCGGTGTGCTTGTAGTACGTCTTCTGCTCGCGCTTGCGGCCGGTGAACACGGCATGCTTGGCGTTGACGATGATGACGTTGTCGCCGCAATCGACATGCGGGGTGTAGATCGGGAGGTGCTTGCCGCGCAGGCGCATGGCGACCAGCGTGGCGAGACGGCCGACGACCAGACCCTTGGCGTCGATCACGACCCACTTCTTCTGGACCTCGGCCGGCTTTGCCGAAAAGGTTTTCATGAGAGATATCCGTGACAGGGAGAATGCGGCGCGGATGACGCGCCGAACTGGTCGCAGCTTCTAGAGAAGCGGCCTGCATTCGTCAACGCCATCGGCGCAAAATTACACCAGTAAAAACAACAGCTTGCAAATATGGTGTAATAATACCCTCGAAAACCCTATGCGTTCGGAATGGAATAGGTCGCCGTGACATGGGCGATCGGATCGGGCGATTCTCCTGACAATAGCGCGACTTCGCCGACCGCAAGCCGCTTGCCGAGCTTGAGCAGCCGCGCCTCGGCGAGCACGTCGGCGCCGGCCGCGCCCTTGCGCAGGAAGTTGATGTTGAGATTCGTCGTCACCGCGAGCCCGACCGGGCCGATCGCCGACAGCAGCACCACGTACATGGCGAAATCCGCCAGCGCCATCAGGGTCGGCCCGGACACCGTGCCGCCCGGGCGCAGCATGCGCTCGTTGAAACGCTGGCGCAGACGGCAGCTCCTGCCGTCGGCGCTCTCGATGGCGATGTCGCCGCCGGTGCGAAAGGCCTGGGGAAATTCCGCATGCAGGAACGCTTCGAGTTCCGCGATCGTCATCTTTGCCGTCATGTCTCCCCCTGCTCTGTCGCGTTGCCTTCTGTTACATTAGCCGCCGCCAAGCGCCCAAACGGAAATCGCCAAACGGAAATCGCAATGTCCGCCCCTGCCCTCGCCACCCCTGCCGACGCGCCGATCCTGTTGCGCGAGATGGCCGGCCCTGTCGCCGTGCTGACGCTCAACCGGCCGGCGCAGCGCAACAGCCTGTCGGAAGCGCTGATCGCGGAGCTGCATCAGGCGCTGGCCGGGATCGCATCCGACAAGGCCGTGCGCGCGGTGGTGATTGCGGCCCATGGGCCTGCCTTCTGTGCCGGCCATGATCTGAAGGAACTCACCGCGCGCCGCAGCGACGCCGATCTCGGCCGCGCCTTCTTCGCGAGGCTCATGAGCGCCTGCAGCGCGATGATGCAGGCGATCGTGCATCTGCCCAAACCGGTCGTCGCCTCGGTCCAGGGCATCGCCACCGCGGCCGGCTGCCAGCTGGTCGCGAGCTGCGATCTCGCCGTCGCCTCCGAGCACGCCTCCTTCGCCACGCCCGGCGTCGATATCGGCCTGTTTTGCTCGACCCCGATGGTGGCGCTGTCGCGCAATGTCAGTCGCAAGCAGGCGATGGAGATGCTGCTGACCGGCGAGCCGGTTCCGGCGGAGCGCGCCCGCGAGATCGGCCTCGTCAACCGCGTGGTCACGGCAGGCACCGAACGCGACGCCGCGATTGCGCTGGCACAACAAGTCGCGCGCAAATCAGCCTATACGGTCAAGCTCGGCAAGGAGGCGTTCTACCGCCAGGCCGAGATGAGCCTTGCCGACGCCTATCAATATGCGGCAAAGGTGATGACCGAGAACATGCTCGCCCGCGACGCGGAGGAAGGCATCGGCGCCTTCATCGAGAAGCGGACGCCCACGTGGCGGGATGAATAGTTTACCCCGCTCTCTTTCCTTCGTCTTGCGAGCGCAGCGAAGCAGTCCAGAGTCCCACCCGAACCCCTGGATTGCTTCGTCGCTTCGCTCCTCGCAATGACGGTCTCAGTCACTTCGTCATTTCGGGGCGATGCGAAGCATCGAACTCGGAATCTCGAGATTGTTGAACTCAGCCTGAGATTCCCGGTTCGCGCTTCGGCGCCCCGGAATGACGGCAACTAACAGATCGTACCGCCCATGAATCACGACACCTATCCCGACGACTACATCCGCGGCATTCTCAACGGCGTGAAGGTGATCGCGATGGTCGGCGCCTCGCCGTCCGAGATCCGGCCCAGCTTCTTCGCCTTCAAATATCTGGTGCAGCGCGGTTATGACATGATCCCGGTCAACCCCGGTCATGTCGGCAAGAGCCTGATGGGCCGGCCGTTCGTCGCCTCGCTCGCCGACATCGGCCGGCCGCTCGACATGGTCGACATTTTCAGAAGCTCTCAGCACATCATGCCCGTGGTCGACGAGGCGCTGAAGCTGCAGCCTTTGCCGAAGGTGATCTGGATGCAGCTCGGCGCGCGTGACGACGCGGCGGCCGAGAAGGCCGAAGCCGCCGGGCTGAAAGTGGTGATGAACCGCTGCCCCAAGATCGAATATGGCCGGCTGTCGTCGGAGATCTCCTGGATGGGCGTCAACTCCCGCACCATCAGCGCCAAGCGCGCGCCGATCCCGACGCAGGGCATGCGGCTGTCGCTGAACCGCACCAGCGTCGGCGGCGGCGCGACATCGGCGGCCGACCGCGCCGCAAAGGACAGAAGCGATCCCACCTGACGCATCTGCGAAAGGATTGTGTCGCGGGGGATGCGCGACACAGCAACGCATTTCAAATCCGAGCGATTGTCGCCAGCCGCCTTGACGCCACCCTGGGCGGTGGCAAATGTCCTCCGCCGGGATGACGCGGAGGCGCACAACGGCGCGCTATCGACACCGTCTCCCATCATCGATCCCCGCATCAGCCGGCGCCGCTGCGCGCGGGATCAAGCCCACGAGGAAACACCATGACCGAACGTGCCCCCGGATTTGCCACCCTCGCCATTCACGCCGGCGCCCAGCCCGACCCGACCACCGGCGCGCGGGCGACGCCGATCTACCAGACCACGTCCTTTGTCTTCAACGATGCCGACCACGCCGCCTCGCTGTTCGGCCTGCAGGCGTTCGGCAACATCTACACCCGCATCGGCAACCCGACCAACGCCGTGCTGGAAGAGCGCGTCGCTGCCCTCGAGGGCGGGACCGCCGCGCTCGCAGTGGCCTCGGGCCATGCTGCGCAGGTCGTGGCGCTGCAGCAGCTGCTGTCGCCCGGCGACGAGTTCATCGCCGCGCGAAAACTCTATGGCGGCTCGATCAACCAGTTCACGCATTCGTTCAAGAGCTTCGGCTGGAACGTGGTGTGGGCCGACACCGATGACATTTCGAGCTTCGAGGCCGCGGTGAGCCCGCGCACCAAGGCGATCTTCATCGAGTCGATCGCCAATCCCGGCGGCACCATCACCGACATCGAAGCCGTCGCGCAGGTCGCGCGCAAGGCGGGCGTGCCGCTGATCGTCGACAACACGCTGGCCTCGCCCTATCTGATCCGCCCGATCGATCACGGCGCCGACATCGTGCTACACTCGCTGACCAAGTTCCTGGGCGGTCACGGCAACTCGATTGGCGGCATCATCGTCGATGCCGGCACGTTCGACTGGGCCGGCAGCGGCGACAAATATCCGATGCTGACGCAGCCGCGTCCCGAATATCACGGCATTCGCATCCACGAGACCTTCGGCAATTTCGCCTTCGCCATCGCCTGCCGCGTGCTCGGCCTGCGCGACCTCGGCCCCGCGCTGTCGCCGTTCAACGCGTTCCTGATCCTGACCGGCATCGAGACCCTGCCGCTGCGGGTGCAGAAGCACAGCGACAACGCCAAGGCCGTCGCGGAATATCTCAGCAAGCATCCCGCTGTGGCGTCGGTCAGCTATGCCGGCCTGCCCGAGGACAAGTATCACGCGCTCGCCCGCAAATATTCGCCGAAGGGCGCCGGCGCCGTGTTCACCTTCTCGCTCAAGGGCGGCTATGACGCCGGCGTCAAGCTGGTGTCGAACCTGAAGCTGTTCTCGCATCTCGCCAATGTCGGCGACACCCGCTCCCTGGTGATCCACCCGGCCTCGACCACGCACAGCCAGCTCGACGACGCCGCCAAGATCAAGGCCGGCGCCGGCCCCGACATCGTCCGCATCTCCGTCGGCATCGAGGACAAGGAAGACCTGATCGCCGACCTCGAACAGGCGCTGAGCGCGTAAGCGCTCTGTCCCGGCGGACGATCCTGTCCGTGAGTGAATCCGTCATGCCCGGGCTTGTCCCGCCTGCGCGGCCGAAGCCGCTTCGGCACGGCGAAGGGCCCGGGCATCCACGTCGTTCTCAGCATGCCGGACGGCGTGGATGGCCGGGACAAGCCCGGCCCATGACGAGGTGGAGAGAGACGGGCACAAGACTGCGATCTGATCGCCTCCAAAACCAAAGAGAGCGCGGGCGGGCCCATGGCCTTCCGCGCTCTCCTTCGTCCCACGGTCGGGCCGTTGCCGGCTTCTCGAACCGCGCCCTCGTCAACTGCAGATGGTCATGTCATCAGGTGCAGCACGCGCGCCTGCATCGCGTCCGCCAGTGGCATTTCGGACGCAGTGATCAGCCGGCCCACGGACCGCGCCTGCAGGCAGGCGGCGTCCTCATCGAGGCCCGCGCGGTCGGCGTTGAATGAGATGGTCCGTGATTGGAAAATCTGGCGCCCTGACGCCGAAAACATGATCACAGACATGCTCGAAACCTTTGGGTCTGAGACTCTGATGAAATGCAGCAGAGATTTTCGTTCCCGAACGCAGCGGCCGGGCTGCCTTCGGCCGGCCTTCAAAAATCGCCGGCAGAAGTAAGCTTGCACCAGCAGAACTTAACGAAAGCTGAAAAAGCCCGTCCTTCTACGGGCGATTGCAGCAGCGCACCAGGCCCTGGAAGGTTTTCGTTAACCATACCGGCCCCATCCTGCCGGGCATGGAATCGCTCGGGGGCGTCCCGAGGCGAACGCGGCGGCCTCTGGCCGGTTGAATGCGTTGGACGGACCTTTCTACCAGAAGGCAGGAGAGCAGGATGCGACTATTGGTGATCATGATACTGCTGGCAGCCATCGCGGCGAATGGTGTTGTGCTCGCCGCCGACCTGCCGGGTGTCCATGACAAGGTCCTGCACTACAAGGCCCGCCGCGCCGTCAAGGCGCCACCTCCGGCGGTCATTGTCAAAGACGAGGACTCGCTGATCTCGCCGATGCTGCCCTCGACCCCGCTCCTGCTCGGCCGCCAGGAACTGCCCGGCTATTACGGCCGCGCCTTCTCCTACGACTATCAGGGCCCCTATTACGGCGGCGAAGGCTACACGAACTACATGTTCCGCCTGCCCTATGCCTGCGGCGTGACGGGGTATTGCTGAGAAGCCCTCATGAGCTCGTCTTCGCAGACGGCTCAAGCACCCTCGCGCGGCGCGTTGCTGCCCGCCAGAGCGCTCAAGGACTAGGTTGACCGACGAGCCGGCACTAGATAGATATCATCGGTATCTACCATCAGCAGGAGCGCGCGATGACCGCGACCGCCAAGCTGTTCATGCACGGCCGCAGCCAAGCCGTACGCCTGCCAAAAGAGTTCCGTTTCGAAGGCACCGAGGTCCGCGTCAGCAAGGTCGGCGACAAGGTGATCCTGGAGCCGATATCCAAGCCGCCGCTCGATCTCGACAAGTTCTGGGATGAGCTCGACGCCCTCGGCGCACGGGACTTTCTGCCCGAAGGGCTTCCGGACGACCCGCCGCTGCAGCCGGATCCCCGCGCTCTGTTCGACGAATGATCTGTCTCGACACCAACATCGTCATTGCCGTGGTGAGCGGGCGCAGCACGGCTCTGCGGCATCGGCTCGGCGAACAGATCCGCTCGGGCACTCCGATCGGGCTTTCCGTCGTCGCACTTTTCGAACTGCGCTATGGCATCGCGAGGAGCACCCGCCGCTCGGAAAATGAACGCCTGCTCGACCGCTTTCTGAGTCTCGGCATCGAGCTGCTGCCCTTCGATGGGAGCGATGCCGAGCATGCTGCCGAGATTCGGGCGGATCTCGAGAGAAAAGGGACGCCGATTGGCGCGTTCGACTATCTGATCGCGGCACAGGCTCGCCGGCGTGACGCGGCACTGGTGACGTTGAACCGGCGTGAGTTCGAGCGTGTCCCTGGATTACTCGTGCTCGATTGGCCGGCTTGATCTCCCATATCGTCAAAGCGACCTAAGCTCGGGAGAGAGCCAACGAACCTGGGCAAGCCGTGTGAAGACATGCGCGCTCGCCCAGACTCGCAACGGGCAAAACCGCTCATCGCGCCCTGCATCGCGTCATCCGACAGACGGTAAAGAAATGGACAGGTCGGGCGACAGCCACCGAAGCACTCGTCTTGCAAAATTCGGCAAATCAGCATATTCTGCCTTTGTTCCTGTCCAGCCGAGGGGCGCTTCCGGATCGTCCAGTTGCGTGGGATTGGGAATGCGGTGGACGTGGCAGGCTGTGCGTGGGCGAAAGTCTCTGCGCGGACGAGCGGCCTGTCATGGACGGCGAAATCGCGTGGTCCTGGCGCCCCGATGCTGGCGCCAAGTCTCGTGACGGTGCCCAAGGCATCGCGCGAGGTGACGGGGGCAAGACAGCCGATCCCCGGGGAGATCGCGTATAAGCGTTAAAACCACCGCGCGGGGAAGGCCGGGTGTTTCCAGGCCGTACCTGTGGTGACCGCCGCGTGCTTTTTTTGTTGCACGCGGGCCATGGGTGCCGGCCAGGCATCCGGCCTTCCCTGCGCCCTCGCGTTGTCGAGGGCGAAACGACCGGCATGGCTCGGCGCGACGGCGCGCGAGGATGAGAACTGATGTCTCCACGTCATTGCGAGCGAAGTGTTCAGCCCGGGGACATGGCTGA